>NZ_APNH01000006.1 GCF_040361275.1 Salinisphaera sp. T31B1
CAGCTCGACCTGTTCAAAGCCGTCGGTGGCCAGTATCGCGATTTTCCTGCCGTTGAGTTCGTTGGACATCGTATGCTCCTAACTGGATATCAATGTTTTCCCCCGTTAAGGGGGTATGAGTGCCATTCGGGTCTGACCCCTTTTACCTCGCCCCTTTTATCTTCGCTTTCAAGACACCTCCCGCTTACAAGCACCCAGCTGAGAGCCGCGTGATCAATGGGGCGGCGCCCTCACCTGCGGCCGCCGCGGGTCGACGCACCTAGGAGGTGTCTCTGTCTGCCTCACCGGTGGATTGCTCGGTGTGCGGTGCCCGCGGGCGTGGTGTTCCGAAAGGCCGCCCGCCTTTCCAGCTGAACAACATATCCCTCAAGCTCAGCACGCGGACCTCTGGGTAGCGATGCTGTTCGGATTGCACATAGCCAACCAGCGAGAAGGCGACAACGCCGCCTATTGTGTTGCCCAGACCCACGGGGAGCAGAAATCCCCAGGCAGCGGCGCCGAGATCGATCCCGCTGCGGAAGTAGAGGAAGAACACCTCGCAGGTCGAAGAGATGATGTGGTAGAGACCCGTTGCGGTAATGGTGAAGAAGACGAAGTAGATGATCAGCACGCGCGAGATCGTGTCCCGTGCCGCGAAGCTGAGCCAGACGAGGCCGGCGACAAGCCAGCCAGCGAAAAAGGCCTTGAAGAACACCGACCACCAGCTCGTCGCCATGCTGTGCTCCAGCAAGGTCGCCGCCGCGTCGCCTCCGGCCTCAGAAACGACCTCCGCCTCGGCCAAGATGAAGGCGCCGCCTATGGCGCCGAGCATGTTGGCTACCAGCACAACCGCCCACAGCCTAAGCAACAGCGGCAGGCTCGCCAACCTCGTAAGCACCAGCTTGACGGGCGGCAGCGTGTTTTCTGTATAGAGCTCGTACCTCCCTAGAACGATATAGAGAAAGCCGATCGGATAAAGCAGCGAGCCCAAGAACGGGTTGTCCGGGAAGGCCGCCAATCCCGTGGTAAGGCCGAGAAATGTCAAGGTTATCGCGAACCCCGCGGTCAAGCCGCTGAAGAACAATATTCGGATTCTATGCGCGATTTCCTCATCGGCGCTCGCCAACAAGCGTTGATGGATTTCCTCCCAAGAGAACCGGTCACCTGTCGCCCACCCAGCGATAGGTGCGCCTGATGCCGCGCTGTCGCGCTCGCGCACTTCGATCGGCTGTTTTTCGGATCGTACCTTCGACGGGCGGTCAGAGTGTCGCGTGTCGGTCATGAGCTTACGATAATTATCCAGGCTTACAATCCGGCGACCGGCACGCGTGCCGGCCGATTTGGAAACCCCATCGCCGAGGTGCCCGCGGCGAGCCGCGGGGGATTGGTGAATTTAGCCGCCGACCGTGACAACGATCTTGCCGAATTGCTGGTTGGATTCCATATACTTGTGGGCTTCGACCATGTCCTCGAAGTCGAAAGTCTTGGACACCGTGGCCTTGAAATCGCCTTTTTCCAGGCCGTCGGTGACAAACTTCTTGCCGCGCTCGAAGCGGCCGGCGTCGCCGATGACCTCGAAAAGGGTATAGCCGCGCATGGTTAGCGCCTTGTTCATACCCGCGATCATCGGAAACGGCGTCGGCTTGCCGGCCAACGCGCCATAGATGAACACGATGCCGCCGGCGCCCATGGCGTCGACAAGCGTTTCGACCTGCGGGCCGGCCACCGGATCGAAGACCATGCGCGCGCCTTTGTTACCGGTGATACGCATAACTTCGGCAACAATGTCCTGTTCCTCGGTCGCCACGACATGGGCGGCGCCGGCTTTTTTCAGGTCGTCGGCTTTGCTCGAAGTGCGGGTTGCCGCGATCGACACCGCGCCGACGCTATTGGCGATCTGAATGGCGGCCAAACCAACACTGCTGGAAGCCGCCGGGATGATGACGGCGTCACCTTTGGTGAGCTGGCCCAATTCGATGAGTGCGCCGTAGGCGGTCAAAAACGGCATCCACACAGCCGATGCCTGGACGGCGTCGAGACCTTTCGGCCGTGATGTGACTGCGTGTGCCGGCACAATCGCCTGTTCGGCGTAGAAGCTGTAGTCGTTCATCGAAAACGCCGGGATCACCGACACCGCGTCGCCTTCGGCCAGGCCTTCGACGCCGTCGCCGACCACCTCGACGGTGCCGGCGCCTTCGTAGCCGACGCCGGCGGGCAGCTTCGGGTCTTCCAGATAGGCGCCTTGGCGAAACATCGCCTCGGCGCGGTTCAAGCCGATGGCCTCGACGTTGATACAAACTTCGCCGCGGCCGGGCGCGCCGATTTCGATGTCTTCGTATTGCAGAACGTCCGGGCCGCCGGTCTCGTGGAAACGAATAGCTCGGGTCATACGTGACTCCTTGTTGGGGCCTTTGGTGCTTTGCACGGTGCTGTGTTCAACCGTTGAGAAAAGCCAATAGGTCTTTAATTGAGTTGCTCGGCGTGGGTGACGATCAGCCCGTGCGGCGCGCCGTTCGTACTCCTTGAGCTCGGCGTTGCTGCCGATCGCCTTGGCGGCGGCGCGGCCGGTGGCGTCAATGGGCACGGTAGCATCGCCGGTGCCGTGCACCACTAGGGTGGGCACATTGAAGGCATCCATATCGGGCCTGAGATCGGTGCGGCCGAAAGCGTCCACGCAATCCAGCGTGGCCTTGGGCGATGCCTGCATGGCCATCATCCAGCTCCAGCGCATCACGCCATCGCTGACCCCGCCAGCCTCGGTATCCTGACCGTAGACGTCTTGGATGGGCGGACGCGGCTCGGGTGCGGGGGATCGCGGCGGCGGGTTGGATACAATCTTCATAGCGTGCCTCGGTACAAAGCCCGGTATTTAAAAAGCCTGGGCCGCCACCTCGGCGACGCTTTGGTCCTGGTCCCCGCTGCCGCCGCTTCCGCCAACCGCGCTCACCACGCGATCTACGCCTTGCAGCGGCACGCCGCCGGCAAAAGTCATGACGCGGCCGTGGTTGGACATCTGGATGCCGAAAAACTGCTCGCCCGGCTGCGCGTTCGCCCCCAGATCCTTGGTCGACAGATCGAAGGCGCGGCTGGTAAACGCCTTGTTGATGGCAATATCGACACTGCCGATCCAGGCGCCGTCCATCCGCGCATGGGCGACTTGGTTGCCGCCGGCGTCGACCACCGCGATATTTACCGGCTGGCCGATCTCCTGGGCTTTGTCGATACCGGCGCCGATGACGCGCTGCGCGTCTTCCAGCGAAACGCCGTTGGCTTGGTGCATGACAATTCCTCCGATTGGATAAGCGGGATAGGCAATCGCTAACCGGTGGCCGACGCGCGATGCTTGCTTTCGGCGAATTCCTCGACCATCTTGGCGATGAACGCCGGGATATCGTCGGGGCTGCGGCTGGTGACCAGGCCATGGTCGACCACCACTTCTTCGTCCACCCAGTTCGCGCCGGCGTTTTTCAGGTCGGTCTGCAGCGTGTGAAACGAGGTCATGCGCTTGCCGGACACCTGCTGCGCGTCGATCAGCGTCCAGGGCGCATGGCAGATCGCCGCGACCGGCTTGCCGGCTTCAAAGAACGCGCGGACGAACGCCAGCGCGGATTCGTCGCGGCGCAGGCTGTCCGGATTCATCACGCCGCCGGGCAGCAATAGGGCGTCATAATCGCCCGCATCGGCGCTGTCCAGCGTCACGTCGACGTCAACGCTGTCGCCCCAATCGGTGAATTTCCAGCCCTTGATGGACCCGTCCTTGGGCGCGACCACCACGGTCTCGGCGCCGGCGTCGATGAGGGCCTGGCGCGGTTCGGTCAGCTCGACCTGTTCAAAGCCGTCGGTGGCCAGTATCGCGATTTTTCTGCCGTTGAGTTCGTCGGGCATCGTATTGCGCCTGATTGAATATCGAAGTTCCCCCCCCCGCCAAGGGTTTATGCGCCTGCCTTTGTTATGGCCTGCGACAACGTATCGAAGTCGAAGTCGCCGTCGTGGCGTACGCCGTTGATGAAAAACGTCGGCGTGCCGTTGGCGCCGGCGCGCACGCCGCCCCGTAGATCGGCTTGCACACGCTTGTTATAGACCCGTTCGTCAAGTTCGCGCGCAAAGCGCTCGGTATCCAATGCCAAATCCTCGGCGTAGCCTTTCAGGTCTTCGTATTCGAGGGCGCGCTGGTGCTCGAACAGGGCAGCATGCATCGCCCAGAATTGGTCCTGCGCGCCGGCCGCTTCCGCGGCCTGGGCGGCCTGCGCGGCGTGCGGGTGCACCTTGTTTAGTGGCAGGTGGCGAAAGGCGAAGCGCAAGTCATCGCCGTAGTCTCGTCTTAGCCGCTCGACGATCGGGTAGGCCTGGCCGCAGAGGGGGCACTCAAAGTCGCCGTATTCGATCAGGGTGACCGGGGCGTCATCCGGGCCTTGGGTATGATCGGTTTCGTCGATCGGGGTGAGGGATGAAGCGTTCATCGGGTGGCCTCCTGTTCATCCAAGTCTTCGAGCGCGGCCAGGATGCCGTCGGCGCCGGGATCGACATCGATGGGCGAGACAGTGCTCCAGCGGATGACGCCGTCGCCGTCGATGACGAACAGCGCTCTTTCGGTCACGCCGTCGCTGTCGCGATAGACGCCGTAGGCCCCGGCGACCTCGCCCTTGGGCTCGAAATCGGACAGCAGATCGAATTCCAGATTCTTATCCTCGGCGAACGCCTTGTGGCACCAGACACCATCGACCGAGATGCCCAGCAAGCGCGCGTCGAAGCGTTGGAATTCTTCCAGAATCTCATTGTACAGCGCCAATTGGCCACCGCATACCGGGCTCCAGTCGGCCGGGTAGAACACCAGTACCACCGGCTGACCGCGCAAATCGCCCAGCGACAGTGAGTCGTCGGGCGAGCGCGCCAAGTTGAAGTCCGGAGCGCGCTCGCCGGGCGATAACGCCGACTCGGCGCCCGGCGTCGTTTGCGTTGACTGACGCGTACTCATGACATGGGCCTCCTGAAAACCGGCGCGCCGGCTATTTCGCCGCCAGCACGTCGACCTTGTTGATTTGCGGCTGCTCGGCAAACAGGTCCGGGGCCTGGTTCATCAGCGCCTTGGCGACCTCGCCGGCCAGGTGGGCATCGCGGCCGGACTCGTTGTCAAACGTGTCGAAGATGCCGTAGGACGCCGGCCCCAGCTTGACGGCGTACCAGGTTTTGGTGCCGGGTTCGTTTTGGACCAGTTCAAGGCCGCTGTCGAGAAAAGCCTCGACATCGGCTTCCTTGCCGGGTTGGGCTTGCAGCGCAACCCAGAGTGCTTTGCGAATCATATTGCTTGTCCTATGCCATTGTTTTACCAGGCCGGGCAGTTACGAAAACCGACCAGGCCTGGGTCTATTAGCGGACGCTCGATCAGGCTGCCGGCTTGAGCAGAATCTTCGTGTAGCCGTCCTCGTGGGCATCGAAACGGCGATAGCCCTCCGGCGCGTCGGCCAGCGGCATCTCGTGCGAGACGATGAACGAAGGCTTGGCGACGTCGCGGTGGATGAGATCGCGCAGCTGGCGGTTATAGCGCTTGACGTTGGCCTGCCCGCAGCCCATTTTCTGGCCCTTGAACCAGAACTTGCCCATATCGAACGCAATTTGACCCTGGCGATGCATTTCGCTGTCGGCGCCAGGGTCGTGCGGCAGGAAAATGCCCACGGTTCCGATCTTGCCGGTAAAGCGAACGCTAGCCACGAGGTTGTTCAAGGTTAGATTGGGCTGTTCCTGGCCGTGGTGGTTGCAGCATTGATAGCCCACGCACTCGCAGCCCTTGTCTGCACCCCGGCCGTCAGTGAGCTCGAGTATCTGGTTGACGCTGTCGCCTTTGGAGTCATCGATGGGGATCGCACCCATCTGCTTGGCAAGCTTCAGCCGATCGGGTTCGCGATCGACGAGCATGACCAGCGATGCGCTTTTCAGAATCGCCGAATAGGCGGCCATCAGCCCGACCGCGCCGCCGCCGTAAATCACTACCGATTCGCCCGGCTGTAAATCGGCCATTTCGGTGGCGTGCCACCCGGTGGGGAAGACATCGGAAACCAGCGCGTAGTCGTTTTGTTTTTCGCTCGCATCCTCGGGCAGACGCAGGCAGTTGAAGTCAGCGAACGGTACGCGTAGGTATTCGGCCTGGCCGCCGGCGAACGGCCCCATGCCCGCGAAGCCGTAGGCCGCGCCGGCCATGTCCGGGTCTGGGTTTACGGTCAGACAAAACGCGGTGTTGCCTGCCTCGCAGTTCCGGCAGAACCCGCAGCCGATGTTGAAAGGCAGTGAGACGTGATCGCCGACCCGGATGCGCTCGACGCCGCCGCCGACCTCCACGACTTCACCCATGTTCTCGTGGCCGATCACGCGGCCGGGTTCCAGGTCCGTGCGGCCTTCATACATATGCAGATCGGAGCCGCAGATATTGGTGGTGGTGATCTTGACGACGACATCGGTGGGGCGTTCGATCTTGGCGTCGGCGACTTCCTCGACGGCAACTTCCTTCGGGCCTTTATAGACGACTGCTTTCATGACGTATGCTCCTTGCTTGCATGTTCGCAACCCCATCCGAAGCGGAGTAGATGGTGTTTAGAACATGAATTGCAAAGAGCGTTCCAGACTCCCGCTAACGCGCCATGAGATTCTATAAGCCTATGTTTCGCCAACGAATAATCGGCTTACCGGCCGCTGGTTTTGGTTTGCAAATAAGACCGTAGCGCTGCCGAAATGCCGAGTATTCGGCAGCGATGCCGACTATTCGTCAGTCACGATCAACCGCGACGCATTGCGTTGATTCATCAATCCCCTGCGGCTCCGCCTCGAGCAGCTCAACGACGGGTTTTGCAAAGGCGACAGGCGTGCACTCAGTCTTTTGGACGGCCAAGCGGTTGCATACCGTGCGGTCGAAAAACATTTTTGATTATGTTTCAAGCACAGTCGGGTCATGTTGCGGTCAGCCGGTTGTTCGAAAGCTGATACAGCATTGTCTTCGATCTGGCTTGGGGTTTCGCGCTGATGCGCGAGAGACTTATATTTGCTTGCCCAAATATAAGTCTCCAACAAAAGGGCACCCTGCACTGCGTCGATGCTTCGCATCGATTCCTTGCGCTGCTCGCCAGCAAGAGAACAGCCGGAAACTCGCCGCGCTACGCGCGACTCAGACATCCGGCTGTTTGATCCCTTCCTGGCTGCGCTGCTCCGCGCAGCGCCAAGGGGGTGAATACAGGCCAATACAGACAAGGCCGCGGCCTTTGTATTGGGTCCCGTGTGGAGCGGCGAGAAGCGCAGCACCGAAGGGTGTCCGATGCACAGCATCGGTGCGGCCAGCATGTCTGAGTGCCGCCAAAGCGGCGCGAGTTCTGGCCGCATCCCTTCGATGCGAGCATCGCAGTGGACCGGCGCAGCCGGCGCGTAACGCGGGTGTCCTTTTCTTTGCTTCCTTTCGTTTGGACGAGCAAACGAAAGGGAGTCGCGCAACAGCGCGAAACCTCAGTTTCGTCTATGTCGAAATGAACACGGATCCGATCTCTATCAGGCTCTTGTTTGTTCAACCTGTAGCCGGTCGCTCTATACCCAGTTTGCGCATCCGGTATTGCAGCGTCGTGCGTTTCATGTCTAGACGCGCGGCGGCGCCTTGCGGGCCACCGACTGTCCAGTTACAGGCTTGCAACGCAGCCACGATATGGTCGTGTTCCACGTCTTTCAGAGCTCTGTTCTTGCGCCCATCTGTCGGTGATTCGGGCGGGTGTTCTGGCCTGGAAGGTAGCGGGCCGAGTTCGGTCAGCGGTGCGTTGAGCTGCGTCCCCGACGACAGGATCACGCTGCGCTCGATGAAATTCTCCAGCTCACGAATATTGCCGGGCCAGGCGTAGGCACACAGAGCGCGCATGGTCACGGCGGTAATCTGCTCGACGGGTTTGTCGAATTTGCGGGCGTAGATACGGGTGAAATGCTCGACCAGCGCCGGGATATCGTCTTTGCGCTCACGCAGCGCCGGCACCCGGATCGGGAACACATTGAGCCGATAGTACAGGTCCTCGCGAAAGGCGCGCTCAGCCACCATCCGCGCCAGATCCCGATTGGAGGCGGCCACCAGCCGGACATCCACGCGCTGGGTGCGGGTACTGCCCAGGCGCTCGAACTCGCCTTCCTGGAGCACGCGCAGCAACTTGGCCTGGAGTTCCAACGGGATATCGCCGACCTCGTCCAGAAACAGCGTGCCGCCATCGGCGAGCTCGAAGCGGCCCACCCGCTGGGCCACCGCGCCGGTGAACGCGCCTTTTTCGTGGCCGAACAGTTCGGCTTCCAGCAACCCGGTCGGGATCGCCGCGCAGTTGAGTTTGACGAAGGCCTCGTCGTCGCGGCCGCTGCCGGCATGTACCGCGCGCGCGACGAGTTCCTTGCCGGTGCCGGTCTCGCCTTCGATCAGCACACACGCGGACGTCGGCGCGACCTGCTCGACATGGGCGAGCACGCCGGCGAGCGCCGTACTCTCACCGATAATATCGCCGTGGCGCCTTTCGTCGTCGAGTTGCTCACGCAGGTAGATGTTGCGGGCGACCAGCGTATCGCGGCGGCGCTCGCTGTCCTCGGCGCGCTTTCGCGCCGCAAGCACCTCGGCGTGTTGCAGTTCGACTGCGGCCTGATTGGTCGCGACCCGCAGCAGTAGTCGCTCGGTGTCGTCGGGGAAATCCGTATTGCGCGAGGCCACGACAAGACGCGTCGCATGACCCAGCGGCAGCCGTGCCAGCGCCAGATCGCCTTCGTCCAACGGATGCGCGATAATCGCCTGGGTTTGCGTAGACTCGCCGGTCAACCAGACGTCGAGTCCTTCGGCCAGCCGCGCCGCCTGACGGCGATAACGCCTGGCCGTCGCGAGACGATAGACATCGACCGGCTTGGCCCCATCGGCCGGGGTAAGACGCGCGTAGGCCAACTCCAAAGGCATCAGGCGCATGAGCGCATCGAGCAATATGGCGAGCACGCGCTCGGGGCTTTGGTTTTGCCAAACCGAGGGCAGCGCGAGCACGCCGAGCAGGTCGCTGAGACAACTTTGCAGCCGTTGGACTTCGGTCGCGGATTCGTCGCCTCCGGATGCGGTCACCGCCTTATCGAGCCCGCAACTCGGCGAGCATCTGCTCCGGCGGCACGAAAAACGGGTTTTCCTGCAGGGTCTCGCCGATGACCATGATCGGGTGGACACGCATGACATCGATTATCACGTCGGCGCGGAACTTGGCCAGATCGTAGACGCAAACCACAGGATTGCCCGGGTTGGGCTCGAGATTGAAACGGGTCTCGTATTCGAGCAGATCCTGCGTACCCGGATAATCCTCCAACGCCCAGTCCATGCGCGAGACCAGCCGCGTACGCGCATAACCCTCGTCACGCGCTTGCGTCATATGCGCCAGCATGGTTTCGAGTACGCGCTGGTAATCGAACGTGCCATCGGCGAAATAGATCTCGTCCCAGGTGTGTAGATCGAGTTGGCCGCGCTCACGCGCCGCATCGACCGCGATATCCGCGTCGCGCAGATGCCCCAGATGATGATCGCAGCCCGCAGCACTTACGATATGAAACGCTTTCTCGCCGGCCTCGATACCCTCGCGGATGAACGGCGTCAACACACGGTAACCTTCGACATCGCTGTTAAAAAACGCGCACGCGTGCAACACGTCGCCCATCGGCGCGCCGGCGAGCGTGATCGGATTGCTGGGGGTCTGGAAGGTCATGCAAAGGCTAAAGAATTCTATGAAAATCAAGTAAACGCGAATGATCAGCGGCTGTCTAGCCGTTTTTCTCGGAGATAATCGGTTTCACCCAACGTAATGGCCTGCGTCCGATTCCGCTTCGGAACGGATGAATAGCGCGTTACAGCATACTGCGAGCGTCTTTCTTGGCGCGGATCGAAGCGAGACCGGCCGTCAACCGGGGTACGAATCGGCGTGCCAATCGATACCTTCGAGAACAAGCGCCACCCGGTTTTGCGCCGAGTCTGGGCCGGTTACGTGGCGGATCGTCTTGTCGGTCGGGTTCAAGCCGACGGCGAGGGCGCGCCGCGCAACAGCCACCAGCCGAGACCGGCTGCGAGCACGCAGGCGACCATGACGCTGACCTTGGCCAGCGCCAGCGGGCCGGAATCGGCGAACGCCGCGTCGGCGATAAAAATCGACATCGTAAAACCAATGCCGCACAGGGCGCCCGCACCCGCGACCTGGCGCCAGCTGAATTCAGTGGGTTGATCCGCCAGCCCCGCGCGCACCGCCAGCCAGGTCGCCAGCGTAATGCCCAACGGCTTGCCGATCACCAGGCCCACGATCACACCCAGGCTGACCGGCCGTAAAAAATCGAGGGTGCTCGGCGCCACCGCGATACCGGCGTTGGCGAGCGCGAACAGCGGTAGTATCAGATAGGAAGACCAGGGCCGCAGATCGCGTTCGAGCCGCTGGGCCGGTGAAAGCAGCCGCCGGACCAGGCTTTCCAGCGCGCGCACCGTGGCTTGGTAGCGGCTTTGATCGTTGCTCGCCACCGGCGGCGCTTGCAGACTATCAAACAACGCCGTGCTCTGGCTGTGCAGGCCCGGCATATTCGGCGGGCTGCGGGTGGGAATGGCCACCGCCAGCAATACCCCGGCCAGCGTGGTATGTAAGCCCGAATAATACACCGCCGACCATAGCGCGATGCCGGCCAGGGCATAGGGCAGCGGCCTATAGACCCGGGCGCGGTTGAGCGCCAGCGCCGCGGCAAAACACAGCGCCGCTAACACCAGCCCCGCCACCGCGATGTCGGTGGTATAAAACAACGCCAGCACCAGAATGGCCCCGACATCATCGGCGATTGCCAGCGCAGCGACGAACACCTTCAGCGCCAGCGGTACGCGCGAGCCCAGCATTGCCATGATACCGAGGGCGAAGGCGGTATCGGTCGCCATGGGCACGCCCCAACCCATGGCCTGTGCGCCGCCCCAGTTGAACAACGAATACAAAACGACCGGCGCGAGCATGCCGCCCGCCGCGGCCGCCAAAGGAAGCGCCGCGCGGCGCGGTTCACTCATTTGCCCGACCGTGATCTCGCGCTTGATCTCCAGCGTAACGACGAAGAAGAAAAGCACGATCAGGCCGTCGTTGATCCATTGATGCAACGACAGCGGCAGCGCGAACCGTCCCAGACGCACGGCCAGCTCGGTATTCCAGAGCGCGGTGTAGCTGGCCGCCCACGGCGAGTTGGCCCACACCAGCGCCACCACGGCGCCCAGCAGCATCAAAAAGCCTGCTGAGGCTGATAGACCAGCGAAATCCTCGGCAAACTGCCGGACCCGTCCGCCCAGCGGCCGGCGCATCGTATCCAGCACCGACTCGTCGTCCCAGGGGCCGTCATAACGACGCCCGTCGATGAAAAACGTCGGCGTGACGTGGACGCCGCTGGCCTGCGCGTGATCCAGATCGGCGCGCACCCGCGGTGCGTGGATCTGGTCGTCGAGCTCGCGCGCGAAGCGTTGCTGATCCAGTCCCAGCGTGGCGGCGGCGTCGACAAGGCTGTCGCGGTCGAGCGCGTCCTGATGCGCGAACATATAGTCGTGCATATCCCAGAACCGGCCTTGGGCGGCGGCCGCTTCGGCGGCTTCGGCGGCGCGCTGGGCGTCGGGGTGCAGCCGGGTATTGGGCAGGTGCCGAAAAACATAGCGGACCTGGCCAGGCAGATGTTGCTCGCGTATCCGCCGGATGCCTGCGTGCGCCCGCTGGCAATAGCCGCACTGGTAATCGCCGTACTCCAGCAGGGTTACGCCGGGGTCATCCGGCCCGTCCATATGGTCGCGTGCGGGATCCACCGGCGGGCTTAGCTGGCTCGGCTGTTCGGGCATATAACGAAGCGTACCGGACCCCAGCCAAAGACGCACACAAAAGCCACCGACAGACCATGGCTTTCGCATAATAATCACGCGCCCTGATGTCATGTGTCTGATCATCAAGCAATCGTGTCCTTATCCGGAACGCCGTTTTCGTAAGGTTAAAAGCGCCGCAACCGGTTGAGCTTCGTTCGGCCGACGGCGCCGTCGCGCTCTAGCCTTCGGTGCCACTGATAACCGCACACACGCAGATCAACAGCATCTTTTTCAATCGATAGCGTCGGTTTTCTCGATGCGAATCGTCGATACGGCCAGGCTCTACAACACGGTCACCGTGCTGACCCTGAGCGTCGCCGTCGTGGTTTATTACGTGTGCCTTTTGGGTTTGTTCATTCTCGCCGTATCCATCATTGTGCCCTCCAGCTTGCTGGAAGCGCGGTTGGGACATCCGATCGGGCTAAGCAATTACATCGTGCTGGCTTGGCTGGCCACTTCGGTGGCGACTATCGCGGGGGGGCGATTGGCGCGGGCCTCGAAGACGAGGATACCGTACGCAACGCCACCTACGGGTACCGGCAGAGGCAGCGTATTCAAGCGGTAAACGAACCGACCGAATCGAATTATTAGCCGCGCCAAAATCGAACTTGCGAAAGTCAAAAAGGGCTCTGTCGTCTTTGAGTGTTGATAAAGGCATAAGTGGGTGATCGCGTTATTCAAGTTCCGTTCGACAACCATTGCCACACGGGCCATCAACAGCTAACAGTGACATAGCCTTAAAAAGTCGTCTATTGCAGCAGGACTTAAATCTACGAGCCCTAAGGGGTAGATTCAACACTCGTGTCACAAGCCGTCATTTGGACGACCTTATCGGGTCTGTGACGTGAGCGGCTGGCAGCAGTTTTGCTGAAGTTGAATCGGCGGGCATGGAACCAAGCCATATACCGAATTGGGTTACACCAGGTGCTGCTGTCGGAAAACATCTGTTTGTCGACAGGCCAGCATTGGCCGCGGAAATCACCTCGTCGATGCCCTGAAAAATGTACGGAAAACTCTGTCGCCATGAGCCACTATGCAGAAACCGCCTTTTGAGGGTTTTTCGTTTATGTTGATCGGCTACATGCGCGTCTCGTCTGATTCGGATCGCCAGACCACGGACCTGCAACGCGACGCCTTGCTGACGGCCGGCGTTGATTCCCGGCATCTGTTCGAAGACCACGCGTCCGGCGCCCAGGATAATCGGCCCGGTTTGGCTCAGGCGCTGGACTACGCCTGCGCTGGCGACGTGTTCGTGGTGTGGAAGCTGGACCGGCTCGGCCGCTCGCTGTCGCACTTGCTCGCCATCGTGAATGCATTGAAAGACAAGCAGGTGGCGTTCCGCTCGCTGACCGAAGGCATGGACACCACGACGCCCTCGGGCGAATTGTTATTCCACTTCTTCGGAGCGCTCGCCCAATACGAGCGGGCTTTGATCCAGGAACGCGTTGTCGCCGGACTGGCCGCCGCCAAGCGCCGTGGGCGAATCGGCGGCCGGCCGCCGACGATCGTCGGCGAGAAACTGGACGCGATCATTGGTGCACTCAACGACTGCATGTCGAAAGCGGCCGTGTGCCGCAACTTCGGCGTGAAACGCACCACCTTGATTGACACGCTCGCGCACATCGGCTGGCCGGAATCACACCAGCCGGAAACATAACCGGATGCTGAAGGCGGGCAGCAGCACCGAAGATCTTTGGGCGCTGACATCAGCGGAATACGCGCTGATGATGACCAAGAACCGTGCTAACCGGCTAGGCTTCGCAATTTTGTTGGCGTTCTTCCGCGAGCGGGGCCGCTTCCCACGTGAAGAAGCGGAGGTGGAGCCACATGCGGTTAATGCGCTGATTCGGCGATTCGGTTTACCGTCGCCGAAGACTGCCAAGACGTTGCCCACTGGGCGCACGGCCGAACGCTTGCGTGCCGAAATCCGGACCCGGTTCGGTTTTCGCGAAGCCACGGTCGCTGACGCCGAGATGTTGACCGCTTGGCTGCGCGATCACGTCGCGGCAGAAGTGGGTAGCGAAATCGAGCCGTTGATCGAGCGTCTGGAGACACGTTGCCGCGAGTTGGCCATCGAACCGCCCACAGCCGACCGTGCAGGGCGCATTGTCCGCACCGCGCTACGCGCCCACGAAGAGCGCTTTCACGCGAGCGTGTATGAGCGGCTGTCGTCGGAGACGCGAGAACGGCTGGATGCCTTACTGCGTCCGGACAAGGCGGGTAGCGATAACGCGCGGGAGGACACGGGAGGCAGCGCGCCGGCCGTCCTGCTGAAGCTGCGCGGTAGCCCCGGCCGGCCCAGCCTGGCCAGCATGCAGGACGAACTGGCCAAGCTGGAACTCATCCGACAGGTGGCGCTACCCGCCGACCTGTTTGACCGCACGCCGCCCCGCGAGTTGGAACACTGTCGGTGGCCTGTGTCGGTCGAAGCACCGCACGAGCTCCGCCGGCATCCCGACGCGGCACGCCTGACCTGGCTGGCTGCCTTCGTGTATTTGCGCGCTCGTAGCCTGACCGACGATCTGGTGGACTTGCTAATCGAAACGATCCACCGAATCGGTGCGCGCGCTGAGCGCAAGGTTGAGCGCGAGCTGCTGGACGACCTCAAGCGGGTTACCGGCAAGCAGAACCTGCTATTTGAACTGGCCGATGCCTCGTTGGCCCAGCCCGACGGCATGGTACGCGACGTGGTGTTTCCCGTGGTGGGCGAACAGAAACTGCGTGATCTGGTCAAGGAGTGGAAAGCCACCGGTCCGACCTATCGGGTCACGTTGCGCACCGTGATTCGCAACTCGTACCGAGGACATTACCGCCGTATGGTGCCCCAACTACTGGCCGCTTTGGAGTTTCGTTCCAACAACGACCGTCACCGGCCGGTCATGCAGGCGCTTGAACTGGTGAAACGCTTCGCGGATACCAAGGTGCATACCTTTCCGCCGGACGAAGTGGTGCCACTCGATGGTGTGGTGCGCGGGCTCTGGCGTGATGCCGTGTTGGAGACCGATGCCGCCGGCCTCGAACGGGTCAACCGGATCACATACGAAATAGCCGTACTGGAGGCGTTGCGCGAACAACTGCGATGCAAGGAAATCTGGGTGGTCGGCGCGAATCGCTACCGCAGCCCTGACGAGGACTTGCCGGCCGATTTCGACCAAAATCGGGACGCCCACTACCAGGCACTCAATCTCCCGCTCGACCCGGAGCGCTTCATCACCGATCTACAGGCCGAGATGCGCGACGCGTTGCGCATTCTCGACAACGGACTGAAGAGCAACCGTTTCGTTCGCCTGAGCAGTAAGGGCGGCGGCTGGATCACCCTGACGCCGCTCGATGCGCAGCCCGAACCGGCCAGCCTGTCGGCGCTCAAGGCCGAACTTAACGCCATCTGGCCGATGACCAGCCTGCTCGATATGGTCAAGGAAGCCGATCTGCGGCTGGGGTTCACTGAGGCTCTGAAAAGCCCGACGGCCTACGAAGCAATGGATCGCGGCGTATTACAACCCCGTTTGCTGCGGTGCCTCCACGGCATCGGTACCAATGCCGGCTTGCAACGCATGGCGAGCCAAGGCTCGGGCACGACAGCCAAGGATCTGGCCTATGTTCGCCGCCGCTACATCAGCGTCGATGCGCTACGCCGCGCTGTGGCCATTGTTGCCGACCGGACGCTGCGCGCCCGCAACCCGCTCGTCTGGGGTAGCGGCACCACCGCGTGTGCCGGCGACTCCAAGCATTTCGGGGCTTGGGATCAGAACCTTACGACGCAATGGCACGCCCGCTACGGCGGACGCGGCATTATGATCTATTGGCACGTCGAGCGTAATTCGCTGTGCATCCATCCCAGCTCAAGTCGCCCTCATCGTCCGAGGTGGCATCGATGATCGAGGGCGTGATCCATCACTGCACCGAGATGGAAGTGGATCGACAATACGTCGATTCGCACGGCCAGAGCACGGTGGCCTTTGCCATGTGTCGGCTGCTCGGTTTTCAGTTGTTGCCACGACTGAAAGCAATTCATTCGCAGAAGCTGTATCGGCCGGAAACTGGTAAAGCCGAGGCCTATGCGAATCTGCAACAGATACTGACGCGCCCGATCAACTGGGCACTCGTGCGCCAGCAGTATGACTAGATGATCAAATATGCCACGGCGCTACGCTTGGGGACGGCCGAAACCGAAGCGATTATGCGCCGCTTCACCAAGAAGAACGTCCAGCACCCAACTTATAAGGCGTTCGCTGAACTCGGCAAAGCGGTCAAAACGATCTTTCTGTGCCGCTATCTGCACTCTGAATCGCTGCGTCGCGAGATTAACGAGGGGCTGAACGTGGTCGAACAATGGAACGGCGCCACGGACTTTGTGTTCTTCGCACGTCGCGGCGACATGGCCAGCAATCGCCGTGAAGATCACGAGGTCAGCATGCTCGCACTTCATCTGGTGCAAAACTGCATGGTCTATGTCAACACACTGATGATTCAGAAAGTGCTGGCCCAACCGCAGTGGCAAGGGCGGCTGACGCCGCGCGATTACGCCGCTTTAACGCCCTTGATATGGGAACACGTTAACCCCTACGGCCGGTTCGAACTCGATATGGATGACAGACTGGTGTTGCTTTGATTCAGATGGCGGCCGGTGACACGACTGTTGGGTTTACCCCACCACGTGAATGTCGAGACCGCAGATATTTGCGTTGAGCGCGTGCGTATTCGTGTCGCATTGGGCGGTCACGACGTGCCCGAAGAGAAGATTCGACAACGCTACGAGCGAAATCAGCGTTATATCGCTGACGCCGCACGCCTGTGCGACGTGGCTTTGATCTACGACAGCTCCAAAACATTCCAACCACAGCGTTGGGTTCTCACGCTTCGCGACGGTGCTGTCGATGCAGTCGGCTCGGATCTACCTTCGTGGGTTCAGCGAATCTACGAGGTTTGAGCCAGCACGATGGGGCCAACCAAAGGCGTGAGTGACAACTTGGCCAGTAAAGTCAGGCTGCGGGATACTCGGCGTTATGATGCAAACGAGCACGCTCAGGGGCGTAAATGTCGAAAGGCAGTTAGCGGCCAGAAGCGGCCGCCGTGATAATCAATTCGGGTAGTTTCCTATGACGCTGGAAACTCTAGATGGGTGCGTTGCTTGATAGCCGCGCATGGTCGAGGTGCCGCGGGGGTTGCCCCAGCTTCGAAAGCGGGCAAAGCCTGTAGTCGCAGAACCAATCGACAACTACAGGCATGTTCTTATCAGGCGGCGAGTTTCCCGCCAGGGCCGAAGAACTCGTAATGCACATCCTGTTCAGGCACGCCGCGTTCGCGCAGCAGTGCATGGACATGCTCGAGCATTGGTGTCGGGCCGCAAAAGTAATAGGCCGCTAGCTGTTCACCGACCATCTCGTCGAGTAGCGTTGCGTCGATCAGGCCCTCACTGTCGTGCAGCCCGGCGGCGCGATCGGCCTCGCGAGGCGCGTCGTAGCGCACATGAACGCTGAGGTTCGGGTGCTTGGTCTTCAGCGCCTTCAATTCGTCCGAAAAAGCTTGGACGGCGCCGTTGAGCGCACCTTGAATAAAAATGATCGGACGCGTGTTGTTCGAGTTTTCAACGGCAGCGTGCAGCATCGAGATGATGGGCGTTACCCCCACGCCGCCGGCGATGAACACCAGCGCCTTATGATCGTTATCAGGCATTTCGAGCGTGAACTCGCCACAGGGCGGGCTGAGTTCTACGCGATCACCGGCACGAATGCGATCGTGCAGATAATTCGAGAAGATGCCGTTCGGTGCCTGCGCTGCGGCCGCGGGTTCGCGCTTGACGCTGATTCGGTAGTAATCGCTGCCAGGCGGATTCGACAGGCTGTAATTGCGCATGATCGCCTGGCCATTCGAAAGAGTCGCACGAATAGTAATGTACTGCCCCGGCGCATGGGCAGCCAACGGTTGGCCGTCCAGGGGCTTGAGATAGAACGACGTGATGTTGTCGCTGCTTTTCTCGCGCCGATCAACGATGAACGACTTGAAGCCGTGCCAGCCGTATACCGTGTCCTGGGTGCTGTAGATCTGTTTCTCGCGGGCGATAAATATGTCCGCCAGTACGGCGTAAGCCGCTGCCCATGCGTCGATGATGTCGTCGGTCGCGGCTTCGCCGAGCACTTCGCGAATTGAAGCGAGAAGGTTGTCGCCGACGATCGGGTAATGCTCGGGCTGGATGCTCAGCGATGCGTGCTTCTGTGCGATCAGTTCGACGGCGTCGCCGAGCACGGCCGGGTTATCGATATGCTGCGCATACGCCAGGATCGCGCCGGCCAGAGCGCGCTGCTGGCTGCCCGAGTGCTGGTGCGCCGGGTTGAAATAGTCACGTACCTCCGGATTGACGCGAAACATCCGTTCGTAGAAATGCCGTGTCAGCGTTTCGCCGTGCGCCTGCAATACCGGTACCGTCTGTTTGACGATCGATTTTTGTTGATCCGTAAGCACCGTTGTCTCCAAATAGGTAAGTGACATGCCAATTAATAATTGGTATGTTAGTTACCGAATTAAGAAAGTCAAGCCGTCATGCAACTGACCACACATACGGACTATTCCCTGAGGCTGCTGATCTATCTGGCGGTTCGAAAAGAGGGCATGCCGGCGACGGTTCAGGCGGCGGCCGATCGCTATCGTATTTCTGCGAACCATATGGCGAAGGTGGCTCAGACCCTTGTGCTATATGGCTATATCAACAGCCAGCGAGGCCGCGGTGGTGGGCTGTCGCTCGCAAAACCGGCGAGCCAGATCAATATCGGTGCGGTGGTTCGTCGTACGGAAAATCTCAGGCTGCTCGAATGCTTTGGCCCGAACTCGACCTGTCCGATCGATCCCGCATGCCGGTTGAAGAATATTCTGGGCCGCGCGCAGACCGCATTTCTTGAGGTGCTCGATGAGTATTCGCTGGATGGTCTCGTAACCAACGAGGACGAATTACGGATGTTGCTCGGCGGCGCGTGAGCGCCACGGCGGTTTCCATTCACACCAAGCAGGAGCCAATAATGAGCCAAACACCGGGACGAAAGCGCAAGGAACTGACACCGGGTGCCGAGCAGGCGTGGCGAACGTTTAGCAAGGCGGTCTTTGCCGAGGGCGAACTCGATGCCAAGACCAAGCAGCTGATTGCCGTCGCTGTGGCACACGTTACGCAGTGTCCACACTGTATCGAGGCGCATGCACCGGCGGCCAAGCGGGCCGGCGCGACCCAGGGACAGGTCATGGAAGCGATCTGGGTGGCCGCAGAAATGCGGGCCGGGGGCGCTGTCGCGCATTCACATCTCGCGCTGGATGCCTACGACAGCGCCCCAGGTGGCGCTTAGATGTACAACGCCTTGAAAGAATTATTGGGTATCGAACATCCGATCCTGCTGGCGCCCATGGGCAACGTCTCGGGCGGCGCGTTAGCGGCGGTCGTGAGCAAGGCGGGCGGTCTAGGCTTGATCGGCGCGGGTTACGGCGATGCGGACTGGTTGGATCGCGAATTCCAGAAAGCAGGCGAAGCGAGGATCGGTGTCGGATTTATAACCTGGGCTCTAGCGCGCAATCCGTCACTGCTTGATCTGGCGCTCGCCTACGAGCCCGAGGCGGTGATGTTCTCGTTCGGCGACTGCACGCCGTTTCTACCCGCGGTGCGCGAAGCTGGCGCGAAGATCATCTGTCAGGTCCAGACGTTGGCGCAGGCGCGTGATGCCGCGGCTGCCGGCGCGGATCTGATCGTGGCCCAGGGTACGGAAGCGGGCGGGCACGGTGGGACACGGTCCACATTGACCTTGGTTCCGGCTGTCGTGGACGCCGTGGCGCCAACGCCGGTCGTCGCTGCCGGCGGTATCGCCGACGGGCGTGGACTGGCTGCCGTATGCATGCTCGGGGCTTCGGGTGCGCTGATTGGCACGCGGTTTTTTGCCAGCGAAGAGGCGCTGGGCCATGCCAACGCGAAACGCTTTATCGTCGAAAGTCGAGGCGATGCAACAGTAAGAACGCGCGTGTTCGATATTGTGCGCGGCTATCCTTGGCCGGTGCATATCACCGGTCGCGTGCCGCTCAACCGCTTCTCGGAGCAGTGGCATGGGCGTGAAGATGCCTTGTCTGCCGATCTGGCCCATCAGCAGATACGCTACCGCGAAGCCGAAGCCGCGAACGATACCGATACCACGGTTGTGTTTGCCGGCGAGGCTGTGGATTTGATCGATACCATCGAGCCGGCGGAAGCGATCGTCGCGCGGCTCGCAAGCGAGGCGTACCGGCTGATGGGCATTCCTTCTACATCCGACGCGAAAATTGGGAGCGTGCGATGAGCCAGAAATTCAAGGTTGGCGATCATGTCGCCTGGAATTCCGAGGCCGGTCAGGTCAGCGGGCGTATCACCAAGGTCCATACGCGCGATTTCGAATACAAGGGCCATATGCGGCGTGCGTCCGTCGACGAACCGCAGTATGAGATCGAAAGCGACAAGACCGACCATATCGCGGCTCATAAGGAATCCGCGTTAACGCGGATCGAGTAAAACAGCGCCGTGTCGAGTTCTGTCTTCTATACCGTCGGCCATTCGACGCGTACGCAGGAAGAGTTGATCGATCTGTTGGGCGTGGGCGGGGTCGATCATGTTGTTGACGTGCGAGCCATGCCGCGTTCGCGCACCAATCCGCAGTTCAATCACGATGTCTTCGCGATGAGACTCGCGGCCTCGGGTATCGGCTATGACCATAGCGAGGCACTGGCCGGGCTGCGCAAACGTTCGAAGACGGTCGCCGACGAGATCAACGGCTTTTGGCGCAACCGCAGCTTTCATAACTACGCGGATTACGCGCTGAGTACGCGCTATCAACAAGCGATCGAATCATTGATCGAACTGGGCCAATGCCATGTCTGTGCGCTCATGTGTGCCGAAGCCGTATGGTGGCGCTGTCATCGACGCATCATTGCTGATCACTTGCTCCATCGCGGCGAGCGCGTCTGTCATCTGATGAACAAGGATCGTATCCAGCCCGCCGAGATGACCTCGGCCGCACGTACCGGCGACAATGGCATGTTGATCTACCCCGCGGCCGAGTGAGTGCCGGGCCGCCTCGCTTATGCGCTAGCACGGCGATACCCATACGCGGGACGCCGAGCACGCACAATTTGATCGCCCGGCAGGCGTACCAAGCGTTGCGTCTGGTCGAACGCCTGCCTACCCTGTGTCGTCGAGGCCACGACCTCTCCCAGCTATGGCCCGGAAACGACCGGGACGACCCGGCACCGCAGGAGAGACGCGTGCCCTGGATCATATTGTTCGCTGCCGGCCTGTTGGAGATCGTCTGGGCGTTCTCAATGAAGCAATCGGCCGGCTTTTCCCGACTCACCCCGTCGGTCGTAACACTCGTTGCGATGGTGGCCAGTTTTGGTCTGCTGGCGATTGCGATGCGCACGCTGCCGCTTGGCACGGCCTATACGATATGGACCGGGATCGGCGCGGTGGGCGCGTTCTTCGTGGGCGTGTTGGTGCTCGGAGAATCGGCAAGCACACTACGCATTCTGGCGCTGATCCTGATCGTGGCTGGTCTTGTTCTGATGAAACTCGCGTCCGAAGGATGATCTATCGCTGAGACGCGGATGGCTGCTCCGTCTTCTCATCGGATTCGGCGAGTGATTCCAGCGTTTCGGTTAAATTCAGCCTTCGTATCGCGCTGATAGCAACTTCCAGCGCGCCTTCGCCGCATAGCCCGGAGATCGACGCGTCCTCGTAGCCGGCCAGTGCCGCTTCGATACAGGCATCGCGCACGCCCGCGGCGATTGTCAGTTCATCCGGGCTCATGGTTAATTCCTTGGCGCGAGTCGCACCTACCGGCGGCGGGCTTCGGGTTGATCGCGCACCTCGAGCACACGCAGCTTGAGCGTGTCGCCGCCCGGCACCTGCCACTGGATCATCTGGTCGACCGCAAGACCGAGCAGGGCGCTACCCACTGGCGCGAGTATCGACACCTTTCCGGGGCTGCCGTCCATATCCTTCGGATAGACGAGCGCAAGCTCGAAACGTTTACCGCTATCGACGTTTTCGAACGCGATAGTGGAATTCATCGTCACCACATCGGCCGAGATTTCGTCGGAGCCTACGACATGGGCGCGGCCGAGTTCAGCCCGCAACTCGGGTATGCCGGGCACGCTGTCGCCGGTTTTTTCGAGCAAAGCGTCGATACGTTCGTAATCGGTTTCGGTAACGATGATCGGTGGCTGATCCATGAGACTATCCGAAGCTTGTCGCGCTATCAGCGCGACTTTATGAGTGGGTCAACCCGTTATTAAAGCATAGTACAGGCGGTGCCGGAACAAGGCATCGACAGGCAGTATCGCGGGCGCCGATTGGTTCCGATCCGTCGGGTTTCGACCGCTGGGGCTGCCATGAGCAGGCTTGCCGAGCGACAACCTTCCGCTAGGTTAGCTACCGGGCAAGACGAAGCCGTCTTCATGCATCCCGCGCCGATGCGCGGCGATCACGGCGGCGCGATCGATATAGCCCACGAGTTTGCGATCGTCCTCGCGGCTGACGATCGGCAGACGGCCAATATCGTGATAGAGCATTCGGCGCACGGCTTCACGCACCGTTTCGTCGGGGTACGCACGAACGACGTCGGTTGTGCAGATCGTATGTGCGGTCAACCGGTCGGTCGCTGATTCCGACTGTGCGTGGAGTACGTCGCTGCGCGTGAGGATGCCGATCAGGGTGTTGTCGGCGTCGACAACGACCAGTGCATCGCTATGGCTTTGCGCTTCGGCTTCGAGGCCCAGGCGGGTCGCGACCGACGCCAGGGACGCGCTCGCGTCAATCGGCTCGAAATGAGTCTGCATTACCGAAGCGATATCGGCGCGCTCGAGCGGATCGACCTCGAATTCCTGGTTCACACGCAGGCCGCGGCGTGCCAGTTTCTCGGTCATGATCGTGGTGCGCATGTAGAGAATGCTTATTCCGGTTGCGATCACGCAGACCAGCATCAGGGGCAGTATCGCGTCGTAGTTGCGGGTGATCTCGAAGGCGAAAACGATAAGCGCGAACGTGGCGCGGGAAGCAGCGGCGAACAACGCCGCCATGCCAACCAACGCAAACGCCGCCGGCTCGAGCGGGGCGCCCGGCAATAGCGCGTTACCCACGATGGCGAACAGCGCGCCCAGCGCCGCGCCGGTCATGAACATGGGCGCCAGCAGCCCGCCTGACGTGCCCGAACCCAACGATACGAGCAACGCTGCGGTCTTGAATACGGCGATCGACAGCAGTGCGGCGACCGCGAACTCATTGTTGAGCACGCCCGTGATCAGGTCGTAGCCCACGCCCAGCACCTCGGGTGCGAACAGCCCGATCATGCCGAGGCCCAGACCGCCCAGGGCCGGGCGCCAGATATCGCCGATCGGCAGCGCCTCGAACGCGTCTTCGACCACGAACAGCAGCTTGCTGAAACCCACGGCAACGAAACCGATTAGGATCGCGAACAGGACATATGCCGGGGCGTTGAACGGCAAGCCGAAGCTTACGGCATCCATCGCGAACAGCGGGCCGTCGCCGATGAGAGCATGGCGCAACGCGGTCGCCACTGCCGTAGCGATAACCAGCGGTATGAACGAGCGCGGACGGAATTCGAACAGCAACAGTTCTATTGCGAGGATCACGCCCGCAAGCGGTGTGCCGAAGATCGCGGCCATCCCGCCGGCCGCACCGCAGGCCAACAGCACCTTGCGCTCCGCTGCTGTTGTAGAAACCACTTGTCCGAGCAGAGAGCCCAGCGCGCCCCCGGTCTGGATGATCGGCCCTTCGGCGCCAAAGGGGCCGCCGCTACCGATCGCGACGACCGTAGATATTGGTTTGAAGATCGCTACCCGCAGAGAGATACGGCTGTCGCTGGTCAGCACGGCTTCCATGGCTTCGGGGATGCCGTGGCCCTTGATCTTGGGCGAGCCATAGCGGGCCATCAGCCCGACAAGCAATCCACCGATGGCGGGCACGATGACGATCCACGCGCCAAGGTTATGGTCCGCGACGCTCGGCAGTTCAAACGAAACGGCTTGCATGAACGTGACGTTGAGCGCGAGCGCGATGAGGTTGAACAAGGCGTACGCGACCAGCCCCGCCAGCAAGCCGGCCACGCACGCAAGCACCGACATATGTACCGCGCGCAAACGTTCGTGGCGGCTCATGAAAGATTGATTGTTCACGGCGAGCGTAAGCAGAGGTTGAACGGATCGCAAATTCTGCCGGAGACTGATGTTGATTGCAGGTATTAATCGACGGACCGTAGCGTTGCGTTTCTTATTAAAGGTAGGATGATTGGTTAATAGGTCATATAGGAGAGATCATGAAGTTGGCCCAACTGTCGCGCGGCTCGCTCGTGGAGTTGGTGATAGACAGTCTTCGAGAAGCGATCGAAACGAAGCGGTGGCCCGTCGACGAACGCATTCCGACGGAGTCGGCCTTGTCCGAGCAGTTGGGTGTGAGTCGGAATACGGTCCGAGAGGCCGTACGCGTGCTGGCGCATGTCGGCCTGCTTCAGGTCCGCCAAGGCGATGGCACCTACGTGCGCGCGCAATGCGACCCGGGCGAAACCTTGCGCCGGATTGATCGAGCCGCGCTGCGTGATCGCATCGAAGTGAGGCTGACCCTGGAGGTCGAGGCCGCACGCTTGGCGGCCGCGCGACGCAATGATTCCGACCTGCGGGAGATGCGCTGCACGCTCGATGCCCGCCGCGACGCCGGCATGGATCTGTCTCAGCGCATCGATTACGACGAGCGATTTCATCACGCCGTAGTTGCCAGTGCGCGTAACAGTGCGCTCTCCGATCTTTACGCCTACTTCTCGCGCGCGATTCGGAACACGATCGAACGCACGGAGATCGATCTCGATCTGCCAGAGCCGACCCAGGCCGATCACGAAGCGTTACTGCAGGCGATCGAAGCAGGCGATGCAGAAGCAGCCGAGTCTGCGGCCCGACACCTCTTAACGCCGTCGCTGACGGCTCTGACATCCGAGCGTTAAACCATGCGTCGCTTTATCGATGGGTTCACCATGCTGTTGCTCGGCGCGATCGTGCTCGCCGCTTTTGTGCCCGCACGCGGCGACGCCGCGGACATGATGGGTGTGGCCGGGCAGGTCGCCGTCGCGCTGCTGTTCTTTATTCACGGTGCAGCGCTGTCGCGCGCGTCGGTGCTGACCGGCGCCGCGCACTGGCGGCTGCACCTGTTCATATTCGCGATTACCTTCGTCTGCTTTCCGCTCGTCGTACTGCCCATATCGGGGCTGGCACCAGTTTGGATACCACCCGAACTGGCACTCGGCTTTCTCTACCTTGGCGCCTTGCCGTCGGCGGTTTCTTCGTCGATAGCATTTACGGCAATGGCCGGCGGTAATGTGCCCGCGGCGGTCTGCAGTGCAGCGGCCTCGAACGTCTTCGGCATGATGATGACGCCGTTTCTGTTAATACTTCTTGCGCAGACTGCCGGCGGTGATGCATTCGCCGTGGGTGATGCCTTGCGGGATATCGTTGTGCAGCTTCTCCTGCCCTTTGCCGCGGGCCAGGCCATCAGGCCTTGGGTCGCCGACTTTATGGACCGGCATGAGGCACTTTCGTCACGCTACGATCAAGCAGTGATCCTGATGATCGTCTACGCCGCGTTTTCGAAGTCGGTGGCCAGCGGACTGTGGCACGACCTGCCGCTGGGTGCGATTGCACTCGCAATTGGTCTGTGTGCAGTTTTACTCGCGGCCATGATCGGTATCGCAATGGGCTTGTCACGGAGACTTGGCTTCAACCTCGCGGACGAGACCGCAGCAGTATTTTGCGGCTCGAAGAAGAGCCTGGCGTCGGGTCTACCCATGGCGAATGTTCTGTTTGCCAGCAATCCAGCGCTCGGTATGATCGTGCTGCCCATCATGGTCTACAACCAGATTCAGATCGTGGTCGGTGCGTTACTGGCCAAAGCTTATGCGAAACGCTTGCGACGCCAGACGGTGAAGGAGCCGGACACATAAGTCTCGTACGGTACGCTTGTGTGAAGAACTTATCCAAGAGGTATGTCCGCTTTGGGTCGCTACCTGATCACGGGTAATCGGTCGGATATTGACGGTTCCGGTCATCAAAAAGGAATCGTCATGGAGTATATCGACCAATGGAAAGGCACTTCTTCTAAAGGGTCCATCATTCCGTGGAACAAAGGCCGCCTAGTTGGTCCAAAGCCACCGCTAAAGCTCAAGGAGATCTGGGGCATTCGGGTACGGCTACAGCTTGCGACCCAGACGCGGGATCTCGCACTGTTCAACCTCGCGATCGACAGCAAGCTACGCGGGTGTGATCTGGTTAGGCTGAAGGTTCAAGACGTCGCGCACGGTGGCCGCGTACTGTCCCGCGCCGCGATTGTTCAGCAGAAAACGGGCCGACCTGTACAGTTCGAATTGACAGAGCAAACGCGTACCTCAATCGAAGCATGGATAAGCGCCGTCGCGCTGCGACCCAATGATTATTTGTTTCCGAGCCGGCGTCGGGTTCTCCACATCTATCCACGCGGCAATACGCCCGAGTCGTTAAATCGTGGGTTGAGAGCATCGGCCTTGATCCTCTCGAGTACGGCACGCACTCGATGCGTCGCACGAAAGCGACGCTGATATATAGTCGAACGCGCAATTTACGCGCCGTGCAGCTCTTGCTGGGACATACGAAGCTGGAAAGTACGGTGCGCTATCTGGGCATCGAGGTCGATGATGCGCTCGAGATGTCGGAGCAGACAGAAGTATAAAGGGCATCGCTGCCGAACGAGTTAGCTCTAGGCTCGTTCGGCGCGTACGCCTACCGGCCAAAAGCGGACTTATCGGTTACTCTTTTGTATCTAGGGAGAGCGACGGTTTGCGCTTGCATTATTCAATTTAACGGGACCGTGCCAGCTAGGGCTGCTCGAACCATTTTGTCCACTTCCAGTCTAGTTTGGCTTTGGTTCTTAAATATCGAATTGAAGGTGGTAAGCAGGATCGCCGACTAAGCACTTGAAGCGAGATGTTTTTTGTCGTCTACGTTGGCCTGGCTTGAAGTGCTTGAGCGTCAAGTGTCTGTTCGAACGCGTCGATGAAATGCGAGCGGCTGCGCTCGTTGCTGTGGATACGCCATAGCGGACGCGTTAGTTCCAGCGTGCTCAGCGGCACCGCCTGGATATCGCCGCGTGTGATGGCGGGCTGTGTTGCGAGCGAGGTTACATAGGCCAGGCCTGCGCCCGCGGCCACGGCGCGCAGCAGGCCTTCGGGCTCGTCCATGACGAATTCGGGGTGCGGCGGGGCGTGGCCTGCCATGGCTATGCCGTGCTCGAAGACCGCACGCGTGCCCGAGCCGCGCTCACGGCCGATCCACGGCCGCTGTGTGAGTTCGGCGAGTGAGACGCTGTCGAGATTCCAGTTCGCCGGGGCAATGATCTGGACGTGGTCGGTCTGCCAGTGTTCGGCATCGATATCGTCGCGTGTCGGCGGGCCTTCGATGAAGCCGACGTCGGCTTCGCCGGCGGCCACCCGGCGCTCGGCCTCCACGCTGTTGCCCGAGCGCATATGCACCCCGAGGCGCGGATGCGCGGCGCGCAGATCAGCCAGAATCGATGGCAGCAGATAGCGGGCGAGCGTGGTTGAGGCGGCAACGCGTACCTTGCCCACCAGATCGTCCGATCGCACCTGCAAGCGATCGGGCAGCGCGTCGAGCTGTGCCAACGGGTTTTCGATGAAGCCGCGTAGCCGACGCGCGTCGGCCGTGGGTTCGAGCCAGCGGCCGCGACGCTCGAACAGGGGAGTGTTCAGTCCGTCGGCGAGCTCGCGTAGCGTCTGGCTGACCGCGGCTTCACTGAGATGCACCCGCTCGGCCGTACGCCTGACCTGGCCAGTTTCCATCATGACGGCGAAGACGTGGAGCTGTCGGAGGGTGAACTTCACTTAAGTCATTCCTAAGTGTCATACAAGCAAGGTTTGATTGTAATGCATTGGGCGCCGGATCAAGGTAGAGCCTAGAAATCTAACGATCGACCGAATCACACGGTCTGTTTTCACCATGTCGACCGCGCCTCTGACGCACCTCAGCCACCCGCGTGAACTGATCCGTCATTTCACGCCGAACTGGTTCACCGCCACGATGGGCACCGGGATTCTCGCTTTGGCGCTGGCCGCGTTTCCGTGGGCGATACCGGGGCTCGCGGCGCTCGCCGAGGGCCTGTGGTTTTTCAATATCGGCCTGTTCGTGCTGTGCACGCTGCTTTACGCCGCGCGGTGGATTTTCTTTTTCGATAGCGCGGTTCGTATTCTTAACCACGGCGTGGCCTGCATGTTCTTCGGCGCCATCCCGATGGGTCTGATTACGCTGGTCAACGGGTTTCTAGTATTCGGCATCAATCACTGGGGCGATACGGCGGTGCGTATCGCGGCTGATCTGTGGTGGCTCGACGCCTTCATGGCGCTGGCCTGTGCCTGGTTCGTGCCGCTTTTGATGTTCACGCGCCAGGAACACGCGCTCGAGAATATGACGGCGGTGTGGCTGCTGCCCATTGTGGCCGCGGAGGTCACGGCCGGCTCGGGCGGGCTGGTGGCGCCGCATCTCGGCGCCACGGATGAAGCGCGCGCCATGATCTTTTTCAGCTATGCGCTGTGGGCGACGTCGGTCCTTCCGGCGATGGGTATTCTGGTCATCCTGTTTCTGCGCATGGTCCTGCACAAGCTGCCGGGCAAGGACATGGCCGTCTCGAGCTGGCTGTCGCTCGGGCCACTGGGCACCGGCACCCTCGGTCTGCTCACACTCGGCAGCGCCGCGCCCGAAGTGCTCTCGCAACCCGCCATTGCCGATGCCGCCTACGGTTTCGGCATCATCGGCGGCGTCATTCTCTGGGGCTACGGGCTGTGGTGGCTGGTCGTGGCCATGCTCACCACGCTCGTGCAGCTGCCCATGGGACTGCCGTTCAACATGGGCTGGTGGGGGTTCACCTTTCCGCTGGGCGTGTATTCGGTCGCCACGCTCAAGCTCGCCGAGCTGACCGGCATTGCGTTCTACGAGGTGTTGGGCGGGCTGTTCGTGATCCTGCTCGCCGGTTTCTGGCTGCTGGTGACCGCCCGCACCGTGCCCGGCATCTATCACGGCTATCTCTTCCAGGCGCCGTGCCTGTCAAACGAAACCGGGCTGCACGATCCGGACGCGCCTGAGGCCGCGCGGTGATGCCTGTGCGCCACGCACGTGCTGTGCCGTACACGGCGGCGCATGAGCGCGGCTATGACTTCAGTTTTCGGCCGGCGTTTCCCGGGTGCCGGCACGGCGCGGCGCCCGCGGCCCGCTCTTTTCCGCTCTCTCAATACAAGAACAATCAGGCATCGCCTGCGCGATCTGATCGTCGAGAAAGCCTATGCTGAACGAAAATTCCGATACCGAACGTCCCATGCCCCGCTGGGCCAAGGTGCTCGACCAAACCACCTGTATCGGCTGTCATGCCTGCACCACGGCCTGCAAGGCCGAGAACGAGGTGCCGCTGGGTGTCTCGCGGACCTATGTGAAGTCGGTCGACGTCGGCGAGCATCCCGATGCGCGCCGGGCCTTCCAGGTCACGCGTTGCAACCAGTGTGTGGATTCGCCCTGCACGGATGCCTGTCCGACCGGCGCCATGCACACTCGCCCCGACGGCATCGTGGATTTCAACAAGGACATCTGCATCGGCTGCAAGGCCTGTATCGCGGCCTGTCCGTATGACGCGATCTTCATCAACCCGGAAGACAACTCGGCCGAGAAGTGCAACTTCTGCTCGCACCGGATCGACTCCGGGCTGGAGCCGGCCTGTGTGTCGGTCTGCCCGACCCAGTCGATCATGGTCGGGGACTTGAACGACCCGGAATCCCGCGTCGCCCAGATGGTCAACCGGGATCCGGTATCCGTACGTAAGCCGGAAAAAGGCACCCAGCCCAAGATGTTCTACAAGGGCGCGCATCAGGCCACCCTCGACCCACTCGCCGCGGCTCGTCCCGATGGGCCGAACTATGCCTGGGCGCAGGCGCCGCAGAATTCGGGTGCGTTTAACGACGGCACGGTGCCCGCGGGTAACCCCCTCGGTGGCAATTCCTCGGCCGCGGCCAAGCTATCCTACGACCAGCCGCACAAGCGACCCTGGGACTGGCGCGTCTCGGCTTATACCTGGACCAAGAACGTCGGCAGCGGAATTTATCTGCTGGCACTGATGCTGGTAGCGACCGGGCTGATCGAGCCGAGTAACCCGCTCTGGCGCTGGGTCGCACCCATTGGCGGCGGCTTCTTCGTGGCCGTGACCTGTCTGCTGCTTGTGGCCGATCTGTCCCATCCGTTCCGGTTCTGGCTGATCTTCTGGCGCCCGCAATGGAACAGCTGGCTGGTGAAGGGCGGGGTGATTCTCGTGGCCTACAGCACGCTGCTGGCTGTCCATTTCGTGCTGAGCATCTTGGGTTTCAATACCGTAACTGCTTGGCTCGGCCTCATCGGCGCGCCGTTGGCCGTGGCCAGCTCGATCTATACCGCCTGGCTGTTCGGCCAAGCCAAGGCCCGCGATCTATGGCAGAACCCGATGCTGGCCCCGCACCTGCTCACCCAGGCGATGGCCGCCGGCTCGGCGATCGCGGTGCCGTTTGCCATGATCTTCGCCAATGAGGCGGCCGTGGATTTTGCCTGCTGGTGGACAGCCGGCGCCACACTGCTGCATCTCGCGTTCGTGGCCAGCGATTTCGCCTCGCCATCGCCCAGCGAACATGCTCGAGTGGCCCACTACGAGATGACGCGCGGGCGCTTTTCACGGTTTTTCGCTGCCGGCGTGGCGCTGTCGGTGATCGGCCTGGCCGCGCCTTGGCTGGGCGTCTGGGTCTGTGCCTTCGCATTCCTCGGTCCGCTGGCCTATGAGCATGCTTTCGTCCAGGGCGGCCAGGCCGTGCCGCTGGCCTGATTGTTCGGAGTAAAGACGATGAAACCAAGCCATCTCATCAAGACGCTCAACAAGCGTATTGCGGCCTTTCGGGCTGATACGGAGGCCCGCGGCGAGACGTTCTATCAGGGACCGAGCCGGATCAACCTGGCCGGTTTCCCGCCCAAGGAACACTGGGACGACTGGATCGCGCTCGAGCCCGTCAAGGGCACAGGCAAGCGCCGCGAGAAGCACTATATGCTCGTGCCGACCACCTGCTTCAACTGCCAGTCCTCGTGTGGCCTGCTGGCCTACGTGGATCGAGAGACGATGGAAGTCCGCAAGTTCGAGGGCAACCCCGAACATGCTGCCTCTCGTGGGCGCAACTGTGCCAAGGGGCCAGCCACGCTCAACCAGATCACCGACCCGGACCGCATCCTCTACCCCATGCAGCGCGTGGGCGAGCGCGGGGAAGGGCGCTGGAAGCGCATATCCTGGGACGAGGCACTCGACCAGCTGGCTACGCGCATCCGTGCGGCGATCGTCGAGGATCGCAAGCAGGAGGTGATGTATCACGTCGGCCGCGAGGGCGAGGATGGATTCACCGAGTCCATTTTCCAGGCCTGGGGCATGGATAGCATCAACACCCATACCAATATCTGCTCGGCGGCCGGGCGCACGGGGCATCAGTACTGGATGGGGTTTGATCGGCCGTCCAACGACTTCGCCAATGCCGAAGTCATCCTTCTGACCAGCGCGCATCTGGAATCCGGCCATTATTTCAACCCGCATGCCCAGCGCATCATCGAGGCCAAGAAGCGCGGCGCGCGGCTCATCGTGGTCGATGTGCGGATGTCCAATTCGACCACGCATGCCGATCACTGGGTCTCGCCGTATCCGGGCAGCGAGGCCGCGATCTTCCTGTCGATCGCCCGGCATCTGATCGAAACCCGAACCTACAACCGGGATTTCGTCGCCCGCTGGTGGAACTGGCGCGAGTTCATGGCGGCGCGATATCCCGATGATCCCGACACCTTTGAAGCGTTCGAGGCGCGGCTGGCGGAAACCTACGCCGAATACACCTTCGAGTATGCCGCCGCCGAGGCACGTATCGATGTCCGCCAGTTGGTGGCGGTGGCCGAGACGGTGGCCGGCGCCGGCACCAAGCTCTGTACCCAGAACTGGCGTTCGGCTGCGGCCGGCAATCTCGGCGGCTGGCAGGTGCCACGCACCTTGTTCCTGCTCAATGCGCTGATGGGTGCGGTGGCCACCGAGGGCGGCATGGCGCCGAACGCCTGGAACAAGTTCGTGCCCAAAAACCCGATGGACACCGAACATCCGGACTGGTGGAACGATCTCATCTTCCCGGGCGATTTCCCGTTATCGGTCAACGAGATGTCGTTCCTGTTGCCGCATTTCCTGAAACAGGGCCGCGGCAAGCTCGATACTTATTTCACCCGCGTTTATAACCCGGTCTGGACCAACCCGGGCGGCTTTGACTGGGTCGAGGCGCTGTCGGACGAGTCCAAGGTGGGCCTGCACGCCGCCCTCACCCCCACCTGGAACGAGACCGCCCACTTCGCCGATCTGGTGTTGCCGATGGGTCATGCCTCCGAGCGCCATGATCTGGTGTCGATGGAAACCCACGACGGCCGCTGGATCTCGTTCCGCCAGCCGGTGGCGAGAGCGGCCCGCGTGCGGCTTGGCGAGACCATCACCGACACGCGCGAGACCAATCCCGGCGAAGTCTGGGAAGAAAACGAATTCTGGTTCGATCTCACCTGGCGAATCGACCACGACGGTAGCCTGGGCATCCGCCAGCACGTCGTCTCCAAGACCGACCCCGACCGGCCGATGACCCAGGACGAATACTACGCCTGGATCTTCGAAAACTCGGTGCCGGGCCTGCCCGAGGCCGCCGAGGCCGAGGGGCTGTCGCCGTTGGCCTATATGCGTCGCTATGGCAATTTCCAGGTCGGCCTGGGCCCGGATCAGCACTATGAAGACGAAATCGTAGGCGACGCGCTGGGCGAGGCATACACCGATGGACGCGGGCGCGTCTTTACCACGGCGGCGGTCGATTATGGCGACGGCCCGACGCCGGAAGCCGACGCCAAAGGGCGTTTGCCGGTCGGCGTAGAGATCGACGGCGCGGTACGGCGCGGTTTCCCCACGCCGAGCGGGCGGCTGGAGTTCTATTCGGCCACACTGGCCGCCTGGGGCTGGCCGGAATATGCGCTGCCCGCCTATATCAAGAGTCATATCCACGCCGACAACCTGGCGTCCGACCAGATGCCGCTGGTGCCGACGTTCCGCCTGCCCACCCAGATCCATACCCGCGGGGCGAACTCGAAGTGGCTGGACGAGCTGGCCCACAACAATCCCGTCTGGATGAACCCGGACGACGGCAAGCGCTTGGACGTGGCCGACGGGGATCTCATCCGGGTGCACGCCGATTTGGGCTATTTCGTCGGCCAGGCGTGGATCACGCCCGGTATCCGCCCCGGCGTGATCGCCTGTAGTCATCACATGGGGCGCTGGCAGTTCACGCCCGGCGGCAATCGTGAACAGCGCACCATGGAAACCGATATCGCCCGCGCCGGCGACGATTGGACGCTCACACCCGTGGCCGATCACTCGCCCATGGCGCCGCAGGAAGGCCAGGATGCCGCCCGGGTCTGGTGGACGGCCGTGGGCGTACACCAGAACCTGACCTTCGGCGTGCATCCGGATCCGATCTCCGGCCAGCACTGCTGGCACCAGGGCGTGCGCGTGACGAAGGCAGAAAGCGGCGACCAGCCCGGCCAGGTCCATGTCGATCGGTCGAAATCCACCGATGTCTTCTACGAGTGGATGGGGCGTACGCGGCCGGTGGTCACGGTATCGCCGGACGGCAACCGTCGCCCGCGCTGGATGCTGCGCCCGATGAAGCCTCGCGGGGATGCCTACAAGCTGCCCGAGGGGTCGGCATGAATCCCTTGAGTGCGCCCTCGGCCGATCTCTGGCGGCTGCTGGCCCGTGCGATGGATACGCCGACCCGCGAACATATCGGGCTGTTCGACGCACTCGGCCTGGCCGCACCCGAGGCGCTCGAGGCCCTGCAGGCGGCCCACGCCGAGGCGTTTGTCACCCAGTGCGCGCCTTATGTGTCGGTCTATGTCGGCGAGACCGGCCAGATCGGCGGCGAGGCCGCTGCCCGTGTGGCCGATTTCCGGCGCCTGCTCGGAGCCGAGGTCGACGCCGATGCCTCGGATGCCATCGCCGACGTGCTGGCCGACTATGCCGATCTCGTGGCACTGGCCGCCGACGATGCCCAAGCCGCGCATGCCCGAGTGGCCCTATTTTGGGAACACATCGCCCCCTGGGCCGGCGTATTCGCCGATGCACTGATCCGCAGCGCGCCGGCGCCCTACGATGGCTGGGCCGGGCTGTTCCAGGCCGCTCTGGGCGCCGAGGCCGTGAATCTGCCTGCACCTACGGCGCTGGCGCTGCACCTGCGGGCGGCGCCCGGATGGCAACCGCCCGCAGACGACGCCACCCACGCCGATGTCGCGCGTGCGCTGCTCGTGCCCGTGACCACCGGCGTCGTACTCACCCGCGCGGATCTGGCCACGGCCGGTGCCGAGCTTGGCATCGCCTTGCCGGTCGGCGGGCGGGCGTTTTTGCTCGAGACCCTGTTCCGCGCCGATACGCCGGCCACTGAAGCCTGGCTGGCTGGCGAAGCGGCGCGTCAGGCCGACGCGCGGGCCGTCGACGTCGAAACCTTGGGCGAGACGGCGCGTTTCTGGGTCGAACGGGCCTTTGCCGCGGAAGAGCGCCTGTCCGCGGCCGGCGATCGTCGTCTCGGCCCGCGCGCCGCGCACCGAAACACGCGCGGGCACGGAAACGCCTCCAATGAAGCGTCAACGCCCGGCCATGAGGAATTGATGTCATGAGTGAATCCGAGTCCGGAAAGCGGGATACGCAAGAACACGAGCCGGATTACCGCTTCACCCTGGCCAACGAGCGCACCTTTCTGGCCTGGATTCGCACTGCGCTGGCGCTGCTGGCCGGCGCGGTCGCGGTGGTGCATCTGGTGCCCAGCTTCGCGTTCGACTGGACGCGCGAGGCCCTCGGCGGTTTGCTCGGCATCATCAGCGTGGGCGTGATCGCTGGCAGCGCACTGCGCTGGCGGGCGGCCCAGAATGCCATGCGCCGGGATGCACCGCTGCCTTCGACCCTGATGCCCTGGCTGCTGGCTGGGGCCGTGATTCTGGTCGGGCTGATCGTACTCGGGCTCATGATTGCCGTGGTGGCCACGAAACAATGAGCGCGCCGCAGCACGCCGGGGGTTCGGAGGGTTCGTCCATCGCCGACCGGGCCGGTCTGCAAGCCGAACGGACCGACCTGTCTTGGGTGCGCACGGGGCTGGCTGTCCTGGCGAATGGTGGCCTGCTGATGCTGCGCCAGGACACAACGCATCCCAGCACGCTGCAATTGATCGCCGGCGCGATCGCGCTGGTGCTCGCCCTGCTGACACTGGCGATCGGCTGGTGCCGAAAACGCGCGCTCGGTGCGCGGCCGTTGCCTAGCGCCTTGGCGGCGTCGGTCGAAGTGGCCCTGCTCGCTGCGGGCGCCGTACTCCTCGTGGGTGCCAGCCTGATCGCGCTTTTGTGTTAGTGAGAATATGGATTGGCGATGACAAGAACCGGACATCGACGCTGGTAACGCAGCGAACCGGCGTGGAACGTAGGCGGCTTCATTGGGACGCGGATGTGCCGTCGGCGCAAACAGAAGCCGGCAAGGCTACGAGCAATATAAAAGGGAGGAAAATCATGAAAGACGATCACAATACAACCGACTTGCAGCGCCGTGCGCTATTGCGTGGCGCGGGTTGGGGCGTGCTCGGCGCTGCAGCCATCGGGCTGGGACCGGGTCGCGCTTCGGCGGCCGTGTCGAGCCAGACCGGCGAAGCCATGCCGGCCTATATCGGCCCGCAGGCGAACCCGCACTGGAATTCGATCGGCCCCTACGTGGCTTATCCGCAGAAGCGCCCGCTGCTGCGGCTGACCGACCGGCCGGTGCAGATCGAGACCCCGCGTGCCTATTTCGACCGGGCGTTTACGCCCAACGACGCTATGTTCGTGCGTTATCACCTGCCGGGCGAACCCAATCATGTGGATCTCGCCAAATGGCGGCTGGAGATTTCCGGCCAGGTCGACAAGTCCATGTCGCTGTCGCTCGCGGATCTGCTCGGCCAATACGAGCCGCACGACGTGGCGGCCGTGCTGCAGTGCTCGGGCAACAGTCGCAGCTATTTCACGCCGCGCGTGGGCGGTGGCCAATGGGGCAACGGCGCCATGGCCAACGCCAAATGGACCGGTGTGCGTCTGCGCGATCTGTTGGACGCCGCCGGCATCACCGACAAAGCAGTACAGATCCAGTTCCAGGGGCTGGATTTCGGCAAGGGCCCGGCCGGCTACGGCTCGCATGCCTTTTTGAAGTCCTGGAATATCGATGATCCGGTGTTGGACAAGGCGATCGTGGCCTATGCCATGAACGACGCGCCGCTGCCCATGCTCAACGGCTTTCCGGTGCGCATGGTGTTTCCCGGCAAGTTCGCCACCTACTGGGTCAAGCACGTGACCTGGATCCGTGTGCTCGACCACGAGGACACCAATTTCTGGATGGCCAAGGCCTACAAGATTCCGGATACCGAAGATGGCGCGACCACGCCGGAGGCGGTGGCCAAGGGCGAGGTCAACATGGTGCCGATCGGCGTGGCTGAGCTGCCGGTGCGTTCGTTTATCGCCACACCCGACGGCGCCACCAAGGCCGTGGCCGGCCTGCCAGTGACCGCACGCGGCGTGGCGTTTTCCGGCACCGGGCCGGTCACCCAAGTGGAGTTTTCCACCGACGGCGGCAAGCACTGGCAGGCCGCCACACTCGGCACGGACCACGGCCCCTACAGCTTCCGCGAGTGGCATGCCGTATTCACGCCCGACAAGCCCGGCGAATACGAGCTCGCCGTGCGCGCGACCGACGCCGCCGGCCATGTGCAGCCGGATCACGGGTTGTGGAATCCCGGCGGTTATCTCTGGAACAAGATCGAAACCCAGACGCTGACCGTCGGACCGGCCGTTTAAACAAGGGGAGAAACATCATGATGACAAAACGCGATTTCTTCGCGGGCCTGGGACTGGCTGTAGCGCTGGTCGGGCTTGCCTCGGCCGCCTGGGCCTACGAATCCGATGAAGCCGGTGCCAATCTCAACGCGCCGGACTATGTCAGCGAGGGCCAGTACGAGACCGGCCGTCTTGGCGAGGTCGACCAGCCGCAGCCGCAAGGCTTCGATACCGGCTCCAGCTACGGCATCAACGGCGCCTGGCCAACCTATGTGCCGGCGCTCGCCGACGGGGCAGGCAAGCAGAAGGTCCAGGCCTACTGCTCGGTGTGCCACAACACCACCTATATCAGCATGCAGCCGCCGTTACCGAGTGAAAAATGGGCCGAAACGGTGCACAAAATGCTCAACACCTTCGGCGCCAAGCAATATATCCCGAGCGAGGCGGGGCCCGAGATCATCGATTATCTGCAGGCGCACTACACGCCGGAGACGATCGGCAACAACACCTATAGCGACGACACGCAAGGTGGTGATTCGGCCGGCGACTCCAAGCCCAATGGCGCCGACAAATCGAAGACAAATGCGGCAGATGCGGCCGTGGCCCCGGCTGACAGCGACTCGCAGGGCGCCAAGATCTACGCGCAGAACTGCGCGGCCTGCCACCAGGCCAACGGCGCCGGTATTCCGGGTGCCTTTCCGCCCCAGGCCGGACACACGCCCGCGCTGCTGGCGGCCGACGGCGGACGCGACTACCTGGCCCATGTGCTGCTGTTCGGGCTGAACGGGCGGATCACGATCGAGGGCAAGACCTACAACGGACAGATGCCGGCTTGGGGTGCTGCGCTCGACGATGCCGACATCGCGAAGGTGCTTAACTATGTGTTGACGGCCTGGGACAATAACGAGTCACTGCCGTCCGGATTCAAGGCTTATGACGCCGCCGAGATCGCCACGGCACGCAAGACAAAGCTCTCTGGAAAGGATGTACACAACGCGCGCAGCGAGCTTGGGTTGGATGGCGCCGGTAGCGCTGAATCGACAACGTCTCACAAGCAGGCGCCAAGCAAGCCTTCACAGGCGCAAGTCTCGCTTACCACGGCCGTGCCCGAGCCGGTGTACGCGACGTTGCAAAACAGCAGCGCGGTCCAGGGTTTGGGGACAGACAGGCGATGGTCGGATATAGGCAGCGCACATTACGATGCCATTGGCCCGAATGGCCGCGAGTTGCTGGTCGGCAATATAGATACCGGTGCGGTTTATCTTCTGGATACTGCGACTGGCCGTAAGCGAGTGACTTTCGACCTTGGTCAGCCGACTCAGGGCGTTAAAATTTCGCCTGACGGAACGCGTGGCCTCGCTATCGTTCCAGGCGCCGGGATCGCTGCGGTATTTGATCTCAAAGCCGGAAAGTTGATCAAAAAGATCAAGGTCGGAAAAACACCACACAATGCAAAATTCTCCGCCGATGGCTCGACGGCATACGTCACGTTACAAGGTGGCGGCGCGATTGCCACGATCGACATGGAGAGCCTGCAAAAGACCGGTGAGATACCGGTCGCCGGCATGGCTCAGCCGCATAATCTTGATTTGTCGGCCGACGGCAAGCGCCTTTGGGTACGCGACTTCATCGGGCATGTGGCGGTAGTCAACATCGCTAGTGCCGAAGTGCTGGCACGGATCGATATCGGCCCAAGCCACGGCGGTATCGATGTCGTGCCCGGTGGTCGTCTAGTGGCCACCGATGCTATCGGCGGCCGTAGCGTCGTTCTTATCAATGCCCAGACTTACGAAAAGGTTGCAACTATCGACGTCGGTCAAGGCCCACATGGCGTGCGCGCGAGCGCCGACGGACGTTGGCTTTATGTCGGCGTTACCGGCGAAAACAAGGTAGCGGTCATTGATCTTGCGAAACACAGTGTCGTGAGGGATATCGGGACCGACGGCGAGTTTCCATTTTGGCTCGCGGTTGCTGGCAATTCATGAAACGGCCAACCGATATTAGTTAATTGAGTCTGTATAGCGCGTGCGAAGGAAATGCCGGTATGTTCTTGAAGTACCGGCCTCGACGGTAGCTTAGTGGAAAACTTTGAAGTGCTCGGTGGTGGTAGCATCCTATTCACGATCGTCGATATAGAAAATTGAAGATATAGAGCAGCGTTTTTACAAAGAAGGTCAAGTGCGCTTATTGACCCTGGTAGTCGATAGTAAATGTCCGCTTTGGGTCGATTCCTGTCGTTAGCAGACTGCGACCTACCGCTGGCCGCTCTTAGCACTACTCCTAAACTCTCACCAGCGGCAATCTACTGACCGTAGGAACCCCGATATTCGAACCCCGAACTCGCGCGCATCGTGAGCGGCTCTATTTCGATGCAACGGCAATCGCATGGTTACTTTGGTCGGTCATGAAGGCGATCTCACCGATCTGCTTTGGGATCTGATTCGGCTCGATTACGACGCGATCGACGCATACGACGCGGCGATCGAGCGGCTCGAGGACACGCGGGCAAAGGAAGCCCTAGCGTCGTTCCGCAAGGATCACGAACGCCATATAAGCGATTTGACACCTCATCTGCGCGATATGGGCGGCGACGTGCCTACGGGTAGCGGCCCGAAGAGTCTGTTGACTCAAGGCAAGGTCAAGTTCGCCAACATCGGTGGCGATTCCGCGATTCTCACGGCCATGGCGACGAACGAGGTGGAAACCGAAGCTGCCTATCGCACGGCCAGTGCGCGTACCGATATCGACGATCGACTCCGCGCCAAGCTTGAGGAAGCCATGGCAGACGAGGCGCGTCACAAACAGTGGATGAAAGAGCGCGCGTAGTACCTCACGCGTCAGTTTCGCTGTGCAACTCTTCCTTTCAAATACCGAGGACTCACTATGTTCCGTCATTCTTCCAAGCTTCAGTACCCGGTCAAGGTAGACAAGCCCGACCCGCAGTTCGCCATGCTGCTCCAGCAGGCGATCGGCGGTGTCGAGGGCGAGATCCGCGTGGCCATGCAGTATTTCTTCCAGGCCATGGGCGCCCGCGGCGACGATCGGATCCGCGATCTGCTGATGTCCACGGCCACCGAAGAGCTGTCGCATATCGAGATGCTCGGCCATGCGGTCGCGCTCAATCTCGAAGGTGCGCCGCTGTCCTATCAGGAGGAATCCGCCAAGGACCCGGTCATCAACGCCATCCTCGGCGGCATGAACCCGCGGCACCTGCTCTCATCGGGCCTGTCGGCGATGCCGGTCAACGCCAACGGCGTGCCGTTCGACATGAGCCATGTCTATGCCACCGGCAATATCGGGGCCGACATGATGTGCAACGTGGCAGCCGAGGCCGGCGGCCGGGTGCTTGCCTCGCGGCTCTACAACTGGACCGACGACAAGGGCATGAAGGACTTTCTGTCGTTCCTGATCGCCCGCGATACTTACCACCAGCAGCAGTGGCTGGCGATCATCGAAGAACTGGGCGGCATGGAAGAACAGCTGCCGATTCCCAACTCCACGCCCGACGACCACGAAGCCAAGGAGCATTCCTACTACTACCTCAACACCCTGCTGGACAAGCAGGCGCCGGAAGGCCGCTGGAGCCAGGGTCCCTCGCTGGACGGGCGTAGCGAATACTCGATGAAGCAGGAGCCCGAGCCGCTGGGTCAGGAACCCTCGCTCGGCAAGGCGCGTGAAGGCGCGCGTGCCCAGAAGGAACAGATGTAGTTCCGGTACGACAGGCTGCCGCGCCGGCTACCGCCGGCGCGGCAGTTTTTTTGCTTAACTCGCCGGCGTTTGCGCCAGCGGTCAGCCTGAAGATTGCTATCCCCATGTGGCAGTGGATTAACCAGAACGCGCAAGCGCTATCCTTTTTTGCCAGCGTCGGTACGCTCGGCGTGTGGCTGTTCTATGCGCACCTGCTCTATGCCGGTTTTCGTCGCCAGCGCCAGGCTCGAATCCTGATCAATCAGGGGTGGGGGCAACAGGTCGATTCGGTGTGCCTGATCAGCAACATGAGTCAGGAGCCGATCTATATTCACAGCATCAATCTGACCATTCGAGCCAGCGATAACGAATATACCGAGTCGGTGACCGACTTCGACAATGCGAAGCCGAAAGATAGCGAGGACCGGCCGCAGGAAATTACACGGCAGGGCCCGCTACGTCCGGGCGAGCAGATCAATCTCGGCACCTTCCGCTCGTTGCTTCGACAGACGGCAGAGCGACACAAGGAATTGAGCGCCGACGAGTCGCAGCTGCTACGCGACCTCGACGTGAACAACTTCAAGATCACCGTCATCGCCAGCTATGGCCCCGAAGGCGGGATTATAGGCGCGCAACGCAAATTCCTCGTTCGAGGCGACGACAACCAGCTACTCCGACCGGTTGCGATCAACACGAAGCGGATGGCCAAACGCTCGGCGCGCCAGAAGCTCCAGAGTTGGTTAAAGCAGCAGATCTAATTGACCATGTAGATAGCGCACGACTTGTTAGTTCACTAATAGCCATACCTGTATCGCGAATGTTTCGCTAAGCTTCATTCCGGAGTGCGGCCATGCGCGGACAACCATCGGATACGGGCTATGACCAGGCGACAAAAAGAATTAACGGGTCTCGCTCTGGGCGAGGTTCTTGATGCAGCCGCCGAACGAATACACGAGATGCGCCAGTGGCTCGCCTCCGACGACCCTGCCGCAGCTGCACATTTCTTCGCGGCCATCGAAGACGCAGAGCAGGCCCTGAAGTTCGCCAGGCACACCGCGTTTGAGCCCCTTAAAGACCAGGATGGCAAACCCCGCTTCAGGAGTGGGATTGTATGCAGCGCCAGCCCTTTACCTGCCGCGCGAGACGTGGCCGGTATGCGCGTTGATAAAGCTGAAGCTACTGGTGATCCAACCTAAAGCGCGACGACGGGCGACGAAAAGCGTCGATAGCGGCGCGTTGTTCTGTTCAGGCCGCTAATCTTGAGCCGGAGGCAGTTCCAGCCACGCCGGCAGCGGATCTCGTTCTGGAGCGAACAAATGCTCGACCAGCTTCACGATCGCGACATCGCGCTCATCGCCCACGAACTCCTCGAGTAGTGCGCTAGCGGGCTGGCGGGCATTGAACTTCGTGTCGAGGCGCGACAACGCCCCCTGGTAGATCGCTCGCAGCTCCTCGTTATCCAGGCGCGGGCCTATCTCGGCTGGAACGCCCAGGTACTGCTGCAGATCATCCCTATCCCGCATGAATCGACTTCCTTGCTAGATCGACCGTGAACACGTCTATTCCGCTCGTTCTGCCTGCCTGAGTCAACGCTAGGACTGTCACGACAGATGCCCCCGTACGGTGTCCGAGGGAAGCGCACAGCAAGATCCCGTCGCCGTGCGCTCGTTCGAGCGATCATATAGCTTTATGTGAACGCATTGCGTTTGTAGCCTTTCTATGGAAGACGTCACTGCCGTTGAACGCGTCCTCGGACTCGAACACTCCGAACGCTCATCCGTGCTGCTCATGGCTGAGCGCATACAGCGCGGGTTCCCGGTGAACACGCTCATGCACCTGCAACGCGCCGTGGCACCCGAAGACAAGGGGTTCGTGCATCGCATCGTCGCGCGGCCCACGCTTCAGCGCCGGCGCAAGATGCAGCAACCCCTGAATCCTTACGACAGCGAGAGGGCGTATCGCGTCGCGCGAGCCTGGACGGCAGCGGTTCGTGTCTACCAGGACGCTGAAACCGCCAGGGCCTTCCTCGAGCGTAAACACCCCTTGCTCGACGACCAGGCACCGATGACAGTCGCGATGCAGAACAGCGCCGGTCTGGAAGCCGTTGAGGATCTGCTGGGACAGCTGGAGCATGGCAGCGCCCTGTGAGCGACCAGCGGCTCGATTAAGTGCTTGATCGTCATCCAGTGCGCGCTAGCGGGTAATGGATTATGCTAGCACTGCAAGCAATGCGCAGGAGTGCTAGCAGTGTCAGCCGTCACCATTCGCAACCTTTCCGAAGAAACGCACCGTGCGCTCAAGGTGCGAGCTGCAAAGCACGGCCGCAGCATGGAAGCTGAACTGCGCGCCATTCTCGAAAGTGCCGTGCGCCCGAAGACGCGCCTTGGCACAGCGCTCGCCGAGTTCGGCCGAGAAATGGGCGGCGTGGAGTTGCCGACGAACCGCGACGATTCACCCCTCGAGCCAGCGGCGTTCGAGTGATCATTCTCGATACCAACGTCGTCTCAGAACCCATGAAGCCCCAGGCGAACCCGCTGGTAACGCAGTGGCTGGATCGCCAAGCGCCCGAGACGCTCTACCTTACGGCCGTCAACCTGGCTGAACTGTTGGCGGGCGTGGAGCAGATGCCGGTAGGCCAACGCCAGAATGATCTGCGGCATGGCCTGAGCCGTTTGTTACGGACGTTGTTCGACGAGCGCATTTTGCCGTTCGACCAGCGGGAGGCTGAGGTGTTCGCTCAGATGAGTGCAACGGTCAGGGCCGGCGGTCGTGTATTGCCTATGGCTGATGGTCAGATCGCCGCGATTGCCGCGACGCACGGTTTCAGCGTCGCAACGCGCGACATCGAACCGTTCGCGGCTGCTGGGGTGCCCGTCATCAACCCGTGGGCCGAGTAGGGCGGCGTTCGCGTATGAAGGCCATGACCGCCACGAGCGATACCCATGTGCAGCTCAGCCCCCGCTAATCCCAGACCGGCGTGCCCGGAGTGCGAGGAACCGCTGGTGCTCGAGGATGCCTCGGCCGACCACTACCACTGGCGCTGTCGTGAGCCGTTCTGCAAGGGCGCGCGTCTGATAGCTCGGAGCGAACAGCTTACGGGCGATGCCATTGCCCGCGACATGGCGGATAAGCGATCCCGCGTCGGCATATTCGCGACCAGCGATGAACGGCGGAAGGAACAAGCCGCATTTCGCCGTGTGGCATCCACGCTGCGTGCGGATCACCCGTTGTATCGATACCTCTCCGAAAAGGAACGCGAGGCGATGGCCACGGCCGCCGGCGCGCTTCGCCGGCTGGCGCGTGCCACGGAGACAGCCAAGGACATCATGACGCGGCGTGAGTCGCACGAACGAAAAGAACGTGAGCAGCGCAAGCGCGTCGAGAACGAACAGGCGTTTCAGACGATCATCGCCCAGGAGTTCGACCCCGACACGGTTCTGCTTCGCTGTGAGGCCATGGCCGACCTTTTCGATATGCGCGACCTCTACGGTGCGGATATACGGAGCGAGGTGAATTACTTCCGACGAAAACCCGATAAGGCGAGTTGGAGCCAGCTCGTACAGCGGATCGGGGGACGTTTGACGGGTGATATGTTTGCAGGTGGGTGGACGCTCGACTTCGAAGGCTACTGGCGCCAGTGGAAAGCAAAGCGTCGCGTTCGGGATGCGATCAGTCAGGCCCAGAACAAAGGCATGAGAGAAGGTGATCCCGATGCGTGAAATCGCTGACAGCAGCCACGAGCTGGTACCCGCGCTGACAACGCCGCACGAGCACGCGCCGCCGGAGCGGCTTATCCGTGCCGAAACCGACGAACAGGCAGTCGCTGCCTGGCTGCAAGCGCGCGCCGCGAACAGCGAGTCCACCTTCGATCGCTACCAACGCGAAGCTCGGCGATTCCTCGAATACATCCAGAAGCGCGGCCGCTCGCTCAACATGGTCACGATCGAGGACGTGCGGGCCTACGAGCAGGATCTGTTGGCCGGTAAGGTCACAGGCAAGCCGCGTAGCCGCGCGGCCGTCGATGGCGTGTTCTCCGTACTGGCTTCCCTGACGGGCCTGCTTTCCGCTGCCGGCTATCTGCGAGCGAACGTTCTCGTGCTGCGCAGCAAGCGTAAGAAGAAGGAGGGCGGGGTGCGCGTCGAGCGGTTCTTGTCGAACGAGGAGCTACGTGTGCTGTTCGACGAGGCCGCGACATTGAGCGGCGCCCCGCGCGACGAACGCATTCGCTTCACGCTCGTGTGGTTTCTATCGACCGGATCGCGAATCAGCGAGACACTCAAGGCGCCGATGAACAGCGTCTATCTCGCCCAGGAGGCCGGACACTCCGAATGGGTCTGGCGTGTTGTGCGCAAGGGCGACGTGGAAATGGACGTGCCATTGCGACACGACGCCATTGACGGCCTTGTTCGGTATCGACGCTCACTGGGTCTGCCGCACTATCCGGCGCCCGATCAGGAGGAAGGGTTCCTGGTGTGGCCGCTACGCGGCAAGTCCGAAGCGCCGCTGTATCGCGGCACGATCAGTCAGGAGCTCAAGGTGTTCTTCGAGCGTGCAGCGCAGCGCCTGGATAGCGTGGGGCAACGCCGGCACATGGAACAGGCGACAACGCACTGGCTACGGCACACCGCGGCCACACAGCTGCTGGACGCGGGCACGTCTATCCGGTTCGTGTCCTGGTTGCTCGGGCACGCCAGCCAGTCGATCACCTCAAGGATCTACGATCATGCGGACCGAGCCACATGGCGGCGAGAGCTGTTACGCGGGCGAGATTACAAGGTGAGCATAAAACCTGGCCATGAAAGAGAGCCCACGTAAATATTTATCTTCGAAAGCGAACGCGACGGGTGGCAGTGGCCGATCATCAGGCCGTTATCACCGGGTCAGGCGTTGCCGCCGTTCAGTATCCGAAGTTCGAGAGCGTGAACATCTCGCTGAACAACCGAAAGAACGCCACATCGGGCTCATACGATGGGTTCAAATTCGCCAAGTACGCACCGCATTGTCTCACCGATCTCCAGTATCGCTTCAATCGACGCTACGACCTGCGGGCGATCCTAGGTCATGTGAACGGTGATACGGCACGGACAAAACCCTAGCCCGAACGCCTTCTTGGAATAGCAGAGTTTCGGGCCTAATCAAGCTCCTTTGTCTTACCGCTATTGCCTTTAAGCATTGGAGCGCCAAACAATGGCATGATTTTAGGAGTTTATCCCGAAAGTGCGCCTGCGTTCAAAACAACATTTCGCATAGTGAATCACGATGGGACACTTCTGATTAGTAACTCTATGATTAGAAATAAAGTAGTTCGCGCGACGTCTCTATGTGCCCCGTGCGCATTCCAATATCAGTAAAACTCTAGCTTTGCGGTTTATTTATTAAATGTGCTAACCGTGCTGTTCCATAACCAGAAAGGAGTTGGAAGTGCGTCAGTTAAATTTGTTGATCGTGACTTTAACCTTGTCTATGTCGGTCACAACCGTCTGCGCGTAGACTAGCGATGCCGGGCGAGTAGCAGACAGCTATACAACGGTGGAAAGCACGGGTGAAACGCTCCTACATCGCACGCTCGTGTTGCCAAGTCTTGATAATGGCGATGATGAGATCTATCAACAGACTTTGCGACAGAATGGAGACGGTTCGCTCACCACAGTTCCTACGATGGTGTCACCGAAACTAAAGAAACGACATGAAAAGATATGTGCGGCCATGGGCGGCAAAGATGCGTCTGACCAAGGAGTCACAACAATTTCCAGCGACATGGTCGATGCGTATCAGTGCGACCTCCCACCTACTAAAAGCGGGCTGGACGGAAGCCAGTCATCCGCGAATGAGGTCTCGCCTGAAGCGACCGCAGCGGGCGGCAGCACAATAACCCAGATTAGTGGTACTGGAATAACCAACGCGTCGCCGGGTCAAAATATTAACCAAACCGGAGCCTATGCGGTTTCCTGGTTTGGTGGCTCCGTTACAGTGCGGGCGAATTTGAATGCAGGATTTTGCCGTTATAACAACCAGCAATTCTACCCGGGACCTTCAGGTAGCAACAGTCGTGCATTCGGAGGGGTATGCCAAGTCGGCCGAGCAACTGAGCCAGGCACAATTCAGACTGTCGTTCAAGCCTGCCCATCAACTGGTTCGTGCCGCAGCGCGACAGGCGCAATTATTGTTCAATAATTTCGTAACTGATTACTCTGAGGGCGCAGAAGTTCGTAGACCTAGGGTAATTAGCATTGGCGCTTGTTTGGCCGATCGACGCGAGAGACGACTGTAGAAAAATTCCTTACTTAATAGGCTCGAAGCTCACCAGGTCTGTACGACTGCGGTTAGAGCGTCTGCATACGCGGTAGTACGCGCTTCACCATCTTTACATCGTTAGAAAGCTTCGGAGGCGTACTGACGGGAGTCCGATGAGTTTCGAGCCTAATCAGGTAGTAAGGTGTGCTGCGCTATGTGTGAGTCCTGCGCGCCCGCTTGGCGGGCGTTCGCTGCTGATATTCACCGATATACAGAACTGCACCATTGTCGAAGATCACTCGTAGCTTGGCGCGCTCGTCATCGGCACTCACCTCAGCCACGCGCTGTCCGATCTGAGCCACTAGCTGTGACGCGAAGCGTTGTTGCCTGCGCGGATACAACAACCCACGACGATAGAGCGAGCTGTTTGTATCGAGGCGGCGATCGCCGCTATCGAACCCTATTACGATCTGACGCTGCTTGAACTCGACCCGCTCAAGTACGGCGCCGATCTGAATGTCGTCGTGCCCGGAACAATTGGTCTGCATCGATCTATAGTCGCGCAACAACCCGGGTTGCGCCAAATTCACCAGGCTTCATAGCTGAGCATCAGATCGGTAATGATCTGGAGGCGATTGCGATCAAGGTGTGCGGCCAATTTACCAGGCTGCTCGGTTTCGCCATGTACGCGACATAGTTCGGCCGCGGATTCGCGATTGAAAGAGCTCAATAGTGCGACGATGAACTGCCTCTCGCCGGCGGAGAAAATGGCCGCACTGATCGCGGTCGTGTCAGGCCCGAGCTGGTTCTTGTCGGTGGCCGAATCGATCGATTCAGCATCGATCTTGAAAACTGTGGGCCGGCGGCGCGCACCGCCACCTTCCAGGTATCCAGAAAGATGCTGCGTGCGTCATTGGCCTAGCGCATCGCACTGGCCATGCGTTGAAGGAAATGCGGACTGTCGCCGAACGCCACCCGGCCATCCGGCAGCGCCAGTTCCCAGCTGCCATCGGGCAATTGCACAGGCTTAGACATTGGTCGTTTCTCCTGCGTTCGATTCGGACAATCCAGCGCTTAAATCTCTCAACGGCACGCGGTAGACATTCTGTTCGCTATCGACGAGATACATATGTGCACGGTTAGCGGCTACGATACGAAACGCGCCCTGCGCATCAAGTGCTAGGTGGCCGGGTATCGGGCCACGCGCTTTGTTGACCGTAGCCATAATGTCCGCTAATGCAGCTTCGCTCGGCCGTGCCAGAAACTGGCGAACCTGCTTATTCGGCGTGAGCGCGAGGTTAACGCCCTTAAATGTTACACGCGTATTCACTGGATCCGCAGGCAGGCAAAAGCGGTAGGGCGCCCGATAGCGCCACGCGTGCCAGTGCTCGACAAGTAGGGTCTCGATCGCCAGATCGTCACGCCTGGCTCGCGTACTCTCTCCGAGGATAAAGTCGCCCAGCGAGCCGATCGCCGGCATCGGCTCCGGCACGATCAGGGGCAGGGCGGTCTTTACCAGCCGCCGGCGGCCGCTGAAGTTCACAATATTCGCGACGGGATTCGGGGCGACGGGCTTACGGATGACCACCACCTCGTTCGGATCGAACCCGGCAAGCATCGCTAGCTCAGCCTCGATGTGGACGTGTCCATGGGTGCGGTTCTGTCTTTCCAGCCGCGCCATCAGCGCACCGATGCGCAGCTGCTCGATGCCATGACTATGCCCTGTCCAGCTCAGCCCTACGCGGCGTAGAGGCGACTCGAGCGCGTGCCACTCGCGATAGGCTTGCAAGCGATTGAGATGGGCCCAGTCGGGTAGATTCCCGCGCCAGGTGTACCAACCGCTGGTGCCAAAGGCCGACATCGCCGCGCGCAGTTCACGCTTGCGCGTATTCAGTTCGTTTACGACGTCCTGCACGTCGCCATCGACCACGAGCACACCCGGACAACGCACCGTGGCCATGGGGTGCTGGCATTCCGAATAGTCGAGTGCGGCCAGTGCTGCCAGCGCGGCTTGTATGCCAGCATCATTCGAACGCAACGTAACTCCGGTCGTAGGCGGCAGCGGCTCACGCTCATCCTGTACCGGGATTTCGAACACCGTGGCATCCACGGCGCAAGCGCGCAGTCGGTCTAGGGCATTGCGCGTTGCTTCTCGTACGGCCTGCGTGGCTGCGATCGCCGCCATACGCGCTTGGTTGTCGTTCGCTCCCGCCATGCCGCAACTCCAGTTCAAATCAAGCGCAATTTATACCATCCCCAAAAGCGAAGCGCTCCAACCCTGCGGGTTGGGTCCGCTCTTGCGTCATAGCGAGCTGGTGGGGACTTTACGTCTTCCTTATTGGCTCTTTTATCAATCTATTCGGGCCGACCTAGAACCGCACCAGCAAGTTGACGGGAGGTCAGTATCAACACAATAAGTCGGCGAGCAAAAGTGGTTACGCAACCGGATTGGCGGTCAGTCTCGATTTGGGGGATGGTATAAACCCGCGAGAGGGTTCGTCCTGAAAGGGGACTGAAGAGCCGGGTGTGTGGCGTCAGCAAATGCCGGCGATAAGTTGGCAAATCACGCGTTTTACGATCGTATGTTGAGCCCAGATTCCGCTAGTCTGACCGCAATCTCGTTCGTCTAGAACGATACGCCGCCTGCGTATGTAACAAGGCCTCGATAGCTGATCGAGTAATAAGCAACAGCACGACGAACCCTGTTGGGGTGGTGATGCCGCCCCAACAGGGGAGCTGCGTCTCCATCCCGACGGTACTTCACCGCGCGGGACGCCGCGATTCCGGTGATTACAACGCCGGGACGCCGGTTACGGAGGTGCGAAATGAGACTGCGGTTTCGAAGGCATGTGCGCGACAGTCTTGCCACTCAGCTCATCAGGCTTGCCTGGTGGATAGTGGGTGGCACCGGCCTCAGCACGGTCTTCTTCACGAGTCCAGCCTGGGTTATCGGTACAACCGTATGCGCCTGGATCGCCCTACAGGCGATCGCTCATGCGCTGCTGGCGCTCGACGATGACGAAGCAGACCGACAATGAATGCCTCATCTGAAAAGATGGGGCCCCTACAGGCACGGTTTTGCTATTCTCATCCTGAAAGCTCGTAGCGGAGACATGCTATGGCGACATATGTGATCGTGGCGATCCAGATCCTTGCCGTTCTTCTTGGTGTTGGTGTGCTGTATATATCAGTAATTTCCAAACGCGAAGAGCTGCAAGCACGTCAACGTCGTGACGACTCGTCCAAACACTCACGATTGGACGATTGTACGTCCCGACCTGGAAGCTGATGAAAGACCGGCCCGGGGCACTATCAAGTGCCTCGGGTTTTTTTGTCTAACGCCTCAGCTCAGTGCTGGCTCGGCGCATCCTTTAGCTGCTGCATCTTGTATCGCGCAAAGGTCCGCATTGTGTCGCCGAGTCGACTAGAGCCGATTGCATCCATGGCATCGGATACACCTGCGACGTATTGGTCGAAGCACACGCGCGCCAGTTCGGCGCTATTTTCCCCCTGTTTACCTGCGTCATGGCAGATGGCCGCCTTCTCGGAAACCAAACGCTGGCATACGCTGATGACGTCCTCCACGGACGCTCGTACCTCGGGCAAACTATTCCCCATTTTCTTACCCTTTCTTGAACCGACAATATCGGCGGTTCGTTCAGGCTGACGACCTCGATTCATTAGAGCGAGGCCACGCGAGCACTGTCGTAGGATGACAATACGCGAGTCACATACGATTTTGTTTCATCGGGGCAATGTCGATCGATCCAATCCAAAACTTCGCCGCGGGTAAGCATCTGAGGCGGCTTGGCATGCAGCATTCTCCCGATGCCCCAATTGTACGCGGCTAGTACAAGTGGGATGCGCACCTCACGCGCATAATCGCTGAAATATTGGCGCTCGAGCAGCTGGAGATACGCCGTTCCTAACCAAACGTTGATGTCCGGGCGCATCAGACTGGCTTGGGTAGGCTGCCCAGCACGGCCATAAAGGTGCGCATAGGCATCGGCCGCGCCGCCGTCAGGAACGAGTTGCATCAGGCCAATCGCATTCGCACTACTTACAACGTCGGCTCGATAATTACTCTCTCGATAGATCACCGCATCGACGAGAAAGGCATCCATGCCCAGTGCCTTCGAAACACGAGCGATCAGCGATCCATAACGTCCTGCTGGGACAGCGGCGCGCTCCTGCACCGCGATGTCGGGAAAAATCGCTCTGACCTCGCTTTCAGTTAGACCAGTCAAATCACTGGCGGAAGCGCTGTTGATAGCAGTCAACAGAAACGCCGCGTAGATTCCAGCGCGCATCATCGTGGACATATCTCAGATCCAATCGAGTTTTATAAGCACGGCCGCAGACGGCCTATAACAGCCAGCCAAGCAACGCTGCACCGATGCCGATGCCCAGCGAGTAACCCAATTCGCGTACCCCGCCAGTGCTGTAGAGACACAGCGAGTAACGTCCGCCGAACGGGTTGAGCAATGGAATGCCGCTCATTGAACCCATATCGACAAAGATATGGAGCGCGCCTGACAAGCTGAAACCGAGCCATTGGTAAGCGAATAGCAGACCCCAGCCTTGGGTCTGAGCGAGCGCAATGACGCCGCCGCATATAAATGCGATCCACAACCAGGGCGAATGAGTCACGGTTCGATGCGGCAAGAGCGATACACGACCGATAAGCCGCCCGAAAAGAGGAAATTCCATCTGGTCAGGAGCCGACGCGCCAAAAATCAGGCCACTGGCGCACGCCATGGCGAGCCCGGTAAGAGGCGGATCTGACATATCGCCCGACGCGCCGGCCGCGGCAAACCAATCCAGGGTCTCCAAGATGCCCAGTTGGGGATCGTCACCAGCAAGCAACCGGTACGCGAGGACGCTGAATCCGGCCGACGTCACGAAATGGCCAAACTTCGTCACGGTGCTGCTGCGAGTCGTACAGCATCCATCCCGCGGGGCGTAATTCGCCACTGGCCGTCGGCACTCCAGATCGCTTCACCTTTCACTGCCAGACACGACAGCAACGCGTGCACGCGACTCTCATGTCGCGTGAAGCTGACTTTCTGAACGAGCGTACTCAGAACGCTCGAATTCTGTTCGAGCAGAACAAGGATTTCGTATTCGCGTGCCCGGGGCTGCGGTGTCTTGGTTTTCATGCGGCAAAGACTAGCCGCGTCACAGCCAGGCCAGGGGTGTGAAAAACGTCAATTTCGAGCGTTTTACGAGACCAGGGAGCAAAGCCTTGCGATAGACACTAGCCGCACCCCTGAAAAATCTATTCCAAGATGCTGAATCCCGATCGCGAATCTCGCTTCATCAACTCGACTACAGTGATGGCCATCCTGGCTCTGGCCGTTCTCAGTGCGTTGCTCCTTTGTGCGGCGTTTACCGCCGGAGCGCTCACGACCCGTCTCTATCACCTCGAGTCGCAAGCGAATACGTCGGCACTAGCACCAATCGATGATGAACAGCTCGAGGCTCTGATTAAGAAACTCATCGGCGTTGCGATGGAAGCGGCTGGTACCGATGACGAAGCGCTGGACCGACGCGTGCGAGAGTCGATTCGCAAGATCGCCCAGTCGAGCGCGGAGAAGCACGGCCAACGACGGATCGTTCCGAGTGCCGGCAACACGCTGGGCACCCCGGTTTCTCGCGTACGGGCCGTCGATAGCGAACGCGACCATATTCTCGGCGACCCAAATGCACCGGTCAGTCTGATCGTTTACGACGATTTCGAATGCCCATTCTGTAAGCGGCATCAGGACACGATCAAACGTGTGCCGGATCTCTACGACGGCCGCGTCAATGTGGTGCTGCGCCACCTCCCGCTGGCCATGCACAACCCGGTCGCACAGGACGAAGCGTTGCTCAGCAAATGCGTCGCCCGCCAAGGCGGTAACAATGCCTTCTGGCAGTTTGTCGATTCAGTTTTCGAGCACAGTGGCGGCAACGGTCGCGGCCTATCACGACAGGCAGTGGATACCGCCATCACGCAACTTGATCTCGATCCTCAGGATATTCGGGATTGCGTCGACGACAATCGTGCCGAGCTGATCGCGGAGGTCGATGCTGACGTGCACGAAGCATCTGTTATCGGTGTTCAAGGCACCCCCGGCAATGTCGTCATCAACAATAGTAGCGGCCAAGCGCTCCGACTAAACGGTGCTCGGCCACTGGCGCATTTCTCCCCGCTGTTCGAACAGATGCTCGGTGGGGCCTAAATATGGCTATCCATGCAACTGGGGCATTCGTCGTAGGTTGCACAACGCTGTGCCTCTCCCTGGCAGCGACAGCAGCTGATCTGAACGGGATCGAAAATCACGGCTTCTATGGCAAGCACGCCGAAGGCTGGTTTTGGTACGAGCCGGAACCTGAACCGATCGAGCCCGACCCGATCGAAGAACCCGAGGCGGCGGTGGTCGAGGCCTCGCCGACAGCTCGGCCGGAGCCAGAGCCATCGGGCCCTGAGCCACTGTCCTCGGCCTGGTTGGCGGTCAATCTGCCTAAGTACAGACAAAAGGCCATTGACGCGCCGACCGAAACGAATATCCGAGCCTACCTTTACCTACAGCGTGTCTCGATGGACAAGGCCGAGCGTTTTGCAACGGCCACGCAGCGGGTCGTCAACGGTGACGCTCTGCTCGACGAGTACGCTCAATACCCACAAGGAACGGCCTTCATTCAGACAATGCAGCAACAGGCCACGCTGACCCAGGATGATTTGCTCCGGGAGATGTCCGGTCAGACGGGGTTGATGTTCTTTTTCGAGTCGAATTGTGGCTACTGCGCCATGCAGGTTTCCGTGCTCAAGACGCTCGAACGTCTCTATGGGACGCGGATCGTTCCCGTTTCGACCGACGGGCTGCCATTGCCGGGCAATCCGTTTCCCGATTTCGTGCCCGATCGCGGCGTAGCGAAGCAGCTCAGGATACGAACGACGCCCGCTCTCGTACTAGCCCATCCTCCGAACGGTATGCAGGTCGTAGCACACGGGCTCATGAGCGTCGAGGAACTCAAGGCCCGAATGCTGGCAGTCGCGGCACAACGCGGCTGGATCAGCCCGGCCCGCTATCAGCAGACACGTCCTTCTACTAAGCACCGGGGTGATTTTGCTGAGATCGCAGTCAGCGAAGAGGTCACAGCAAGCCCCGCACGATTGGTCGAGTCAATCGACAATGCCACCCGGTAAGCCATCCATATGTTCGTAAAGCGTCTGGTTTTTTCTTTGTCCCTCCTGCTCTTATCGTCGGTACCCGCATGGGCCGACCTAAACGATGAGATGGAAGGGATGCTCAACGATATGTCCAACTTCACCGCGCCGGGCGTGTACGAAACGCAACGGCGCGGCGTCATTTCCGGCGGCTCGTACAGCGGACGCAACAAGATCATGAACGAGAACCTGCTCTCGGTCGTACCCCCATCTGTGGGCGCAGGCTGTGGCGGCATCGATCTGTTCGGTGGCTCTTTCTCCTATATAAGCGCCGACCGGCTAGTGAATCTTTTTCGTTCTGTCGCTTCAAACGCCAAGAGCTACGCCTTTCAAATCGCACTCAAGGAGATGTGTGAGACCTGTATGGCCACCATCGAATCCCTTCAGAAAAAACTTCAGGCGCTCAATCAGATGTCGCTGAACTCTTGCGAGGCGGCGCAGGGCATCGTCACCGATTCAGCCAAGGCGATGAAGGGCACGCTTACCAAGGAAAACAGCATGATCGCCCAGACCGCCGGCAACTTCGGCGACACCTTCCAGTCAATGTTCGACAGTGACCCGTCCAAGATAGCCCAGGACACGGCACCGGAAGCAACGAGCGAACGCATCACCGGCAACTTGGTCTGGCGAGCGCTTAACAAAGGGGCAGTGCAGTCTTGGTTCACCTACGGCGACACAAGCATGCTCGAGGCCATCATGTCGATGACAGGCACGGTCATCGTTCAGAACAGCGTCGAGTCGGACGATGAGGGCGAATCTAACCCGACGATGACGGCCCCGAGCACGATCGATCTACAGGATCTCATCGAAGGCGGTCAGGTCACGGTTCTCGATTGCGTGGACTCGGACAACTCGGCTAACGGCTGCCTCGAGGTGCAGACCCGTACCGTGCAGCTCAAAGGACTTGGCAAACGAATCGAGGAAATGCTGCTTGGCACGAGCACAAACCCGGGAATCATCCACAAGATGACGCATCTCGATTCGTCACCGCTCAACCAGGAGAAGGCATTCATCATTGCGCTGCCGGGTTCCTACGGCACTTTCCTGCGAAAGCTCGCCTCGGCCAATGAGGCTGCGGCCGTGATGTTCGTCGAAGAGACCTCACGCTACATCGCTCTCGATATGGCACGCGAACTTCTGCTATCGGCGACAAAGGCCGCTCAAACAGCTGCTGCATCAGAAGAACACGCCTACGCCCAGCAAGCCAATGAACTCATCTACCAGGCTCGGGTAGCGATTCAGCGCGACGCGATGATGTTCGAAGACAAGTACGCAAAGACCGATCTGCTCACCAAGTACCAGGCCTATTTGTCTGAACAGAGCGTTCGACCATACCTGGCGACCGGCTCTCAGCAGAACGTCTCGATCAATTAATCTCGGAAGGGCCGGCAGTCATGTGGGACATCTATTCGATCGGTGACGGTGAATTTCTCGCCGGGATACTCAACGCAGTAGCAATGGTCACAGGCACAGGCGACTTCGCCACGCTTGTACGCATTGGCTTCGGGCTCGGAGTGCTTCTCATCGCACTTCAGGGCGTGCTCTCCGGCGGGCGCGGAGTGCAATGGCAGGAAGCTATGCTCGGGCTCGCGATCTATCTGGTCATGTTCGGGCCGCAGGTCCGCGTCAATGTCGAGGATATGTACTCGGGTCAGGTCTACCCGGTCGACAACATTCCGTTCGGCGTCGCGGCCGCGGGCAGTGTTCTGTCACGCGCTGGGTACAGTATTACGCAGCTGTTCGAGACGGGGTTCAGCACGCCAGCGATGACCGAGCAAAGCTACGGCATGAGTCTGAAACGGCTTCAAGCCGCACGCGAAGCAATGCTGAACCGTATCAATACAGGCGAAGCCAATAGCCCGATACCCGGATCGGATGTTGAGAAGTCCTGGTCTAACTATGTGCGTGAATGCACGCTCACCGCCGTCGACCTCCACGACCAGAACCCTAGTGTTGGTATGAGCCTTGATGAAGTGCTGAACCGCCCATTACCAGAAGCACTACATTTCGCGAACGACGACTTCTATTACACCGAGATCTATATCGGTGGCGCTCCGCAGACACTCAGCTGTGATCGCGCCTTCGTGACGCTCGAAAACTTCACTAATGCGGTCTTCCTGCCGGCAGCGAAGACAAATATCAAGGCGTACATGGCGCCTGACTCTTTCCTAAGTACAGATCAACTGCTTCAAAACGCGATGGATGGCATCGAGCAGTTCGGCGTCAATATCGACACGTACCTGAAGGCGGTCTATCTCACCCCGATCTATGGCGACTCCGTAGTGCAGAAGCACCTCGGCTCGAAACAGAATGTGATGGCAGCGATCGTCAACGAAGCCGTTCAGCGGCGAAACGCTCAATGGCAGGCACAGAAGAGTGTTTTCGAAACGAGCGTTCAGCCGTTCATGACCTTTATGGAAGCCCTGTTCTATGCGCTGACGCCAATCATGGGCCTTGTCATTGGGCTCGGCGTCATGGGTATGAAGATGATCGGCAAGTACCTGGTGCTCGCGCTGTGGATTCAGATGTGGATGCCGGTCATGGCGATCGTGAACCACTACATGCATGCCGCTACTGCGGGCAAGATCAGTTCGGTATTAGCGGCGGTGGTCTCGGAACCGATGAGCATTACGGGGATGTCTCAGTTCGACGGCATCATTCAGAATCAGCTGGCTGTCGGCGGCATGCTCGCATCGAGCGTACCGATCATCGCGCTGTTTATTGTGAGCGGAAGCTACTACGCACTTACGAACGTAGCCGGCCAGATGACAGGCCAAGATCATGTCGATGAGAACAAAGCCGCCCCGAGCACGTCGGCACCGGCTCAATTCGGCGCGATGCAGCAGTGGGACGCAGAACGCGGGCTGCACGGCACAGGTGCTGAGGGCACTATGACGTCGTTCTCATGGTCAGCGCAGGACGCTGAACATACAGCATCGACTCAGGCCGCCATGCAATCGGCGAATTCGAATTTCAGCTCGATGCTCGGCCAACGTGTTAGCTCGATGTCAGGCTCGTCCGAGAAAGGTGGACAATCGTTCAGCTTCGGATCGGGCACACGAGTAGGCAATTCACAATCTGAGAGCATGCTCCAATCGAAGGGGCAATCGCTCGCTGACCGGTGGTCCCATAGCCAGGGGATATCTTCGGATCAGATCGCATCTTTCGGTGCGTCGGCGGCGACAGGGGCCCAATCTACACCGCAGTTGTCCGCGTCCATCCAGGCTCAAACACGGCTCAATGAGACTGAAGCTGATCAACTCGCAAACGATCTCCAGCAGACGTTTAAAGAAGACGAAAGCTGGAACGCATCCTATAACCAACAAGTCGCCAAAGAATTTTCCCAGGGCTCCGAGAATATATATACCCGGGGCACTGGATTGTCGGAAGACAAGCAGCTCCAACAGGCGGCCCAGGAAAGCTATCAAGCATCTCAGTCATACAATGAGGCCGTATCGAGCGGTGTAACCCGTGGCACACGCCAAGACGTGGACGGCGTGAAAGCGGGCAAAAACCTTTCTGCGAACAGCGCCGCCAATGCTCGCCTTCAGGACGCGATCACCAACGCCGGCTATAACGGTGCTGTCGATCAGTGGATGGCCTCCACCTCGGGTGAGGATGCAATCCGACAGATGGGTGGGGACGAACAGGCGGCGCGCTCATATGCAATGTTGCTGACGGCCAACGGTCAGAATCTCTATGCCGATAAGGACCAGCTGAGCGGGGCCGAACAGGGCATGCTGCAAGATTCCGCGAATTCAGCATTGGCACAAACCTTCGGCCAGGCCGGCGCACCGGCCTTTGGCGATCGCGCTTCTGCAAATGAATCTGTTGCGGCTGGACAGCTACCTGATCAGGGTGGCGTGCGCGGCCAGGTTGAACAGGCAGTCGGAAGCATGAATGTGCCAGACGCCGGGCAGGTGCGCGGTAATGCAGCCGCAGGCCTTACAGCTGCGCAACACGCATCGCGCGGCCCGAGCGACGCAGCCTTGGGCGATGATTATGAAGCTCGAAACGATCATATTCGAGACGCATCACAGCCTGCGTATGCATCGTTCAAGGGCAAAGACGAGGCAATGACTCGAGGGATGATCGACGAGCAGAACAGTCGCGGATCCATCGCAGATACCCAGACGCAGGGCGCCCATGCGGGCAAAGATTTTCTCGGCAATGTCGGTGCTATCGGCAGCGCTGCGTGGACATCACTGATTGATAGCGATAAGAGCTTCTCTGACGTTCGTTCGGAGCAAATGGCAGCTGAGTATCAATCCCACTATGACTATGCGAAAGGGAAAGATCTAACCGACCAACTGGCTGATGTCTACGCGCGTACCGCGAGCCTTGGCGCTCTTGAAGACCGTGCTGTCGATTGGCTTGGTAACAACGTAAGCCCCGGTATTGCTGAAAGCATCGGCTGGCAGCGCGAATACACGGAAGAAACGGAAGCACTCGCCAGCAAACTCGACCCTCAGATTCGAGAAAGTATTCAGAAAGCCGCATACGAGGGCCCTGGACAGAACGGCAGCCGCCTGGACCGTGTAGCAGATCTCAACAACCCCGACCGCCATTTTCCAGATCGAGCCGGCGTCGAAACGGCCGAAACCCCCAGCGATCAGGACAGCTCCGGCATTCGCCCATACATCGAGACTGCCGACGTCGGGCCGTTTATGCCAGACCGTCAGCCTTCCAACGTCGATTTGTCCGACAGCCAGCCTGTCGACGATGGCAAACCCGGCAATGAACTGTCTTCGTTCGAAGGCAAGAACGATCAACGCCAGGCGGCTGCGCGTGCGAAGCAGGACGCTGAGGAACGAGCAATCCTCTTGGAACCGATTACGGTGCAGGGCAGCGTGCCGGCAACAGGCGTCGGGCAGAACATGGGGCGATCATAGATCGCCCCATGTTCAAATCTCACTACGCTTGGCTGGATCTTCAAGCGTAGCGAGAACCGTCGTGAGATTATCGTCGTAAAACTCATACTCGAATGCGCTGCGCTGGCTATCCGACATGATCGGATTGAATCGTGCACGAGCCGACCCACCACTCGCGTTGCCGGCGTCTTTCGACATTACCCAGCCGTATGACGACTCTCGAGTGATATCCATGGCACGCATAGCAGCAAAGAACGCCAGCACGCCACATACTGGGACGAACAGGCCGGACGGTTCTGTATCGAAAATCAGTGCGGCAAGATAGCTGAGCGGCACCACTGCGACAAAGCTGAACACCCAGACGCTGAATTTGTCCGCTCGATCCGCCCGCTTGCCATTTCCAAGACCGCATCGGGCCCGTGAGCCGCGACCCACCTGGACCAAAAGGGCGTACCAGCCGGTTACGCCTGCCGCTACTACCGCAGACAGCAGCCCGGCTCTACCCAAAGCAAGTGCCTGCACTGACCCAGACAGGCTAAGCGCATATCCAACGGCGGTCACAACCAGGCTCAAGCCCAGCCAGAGCAGCTTATATCGCCAGTGCGGCTTTTGAATCGCGCGTCGAAGATCGGCTTTCATTATTCTAATTCCTCTGGTCGATAGCTCATTTTCCCATGATTGCGCCAAACCGCCAGAAGTAAGCGAAATTGCCGTTTTCCAGACGCCACGAGGTGTATGTAGGTGCAAGACTGACAGGAATCATCCTCTTGATTGCCTCGTGCTCAAGAGTTTGCCATCCGCTGCATGCGCGCGGATTCACTCTGTCCTAACGGACCACGTTAGCTGAACGTGTCATAAGAACAGCATTCAACCGGCCCCAGGGGTGTATCACCCCAAGGGGGTGACTCCGATGGGCTCAACAACCGTCACTGGAGTTCACTATGGCATCGCTCGTCTTTTTCACCGCTTTCTTCATGCTCTACTCGATCAATGAGCTGGGGAAGCTTTCAAGACAGTCTGCTTCCCGGCCCAAATCGTTCGTATTTAAGAAGGCCGTTCAAGCTATCTCTGACGTTGTGTCGAAGCTCAAGGCGAAGCTCAAGACATCTCAGACAGAGAAACCAGCCGAACCGGAGTATCCGGAAGAACTGGTAGCCAATCCGGACTGGAGTGTCTACGACACACCATCCTTCCGCCGGATCTGATCTGGCAAACCCACCCACCGACTTGTCGGTGGGTGGTCCTTCCTTCATTCCCAGCCGTAATTCCCGATTATTTGAGTCGCATGATTGCTTCAACGGCTCTAGTAATTACGGCCTCATCAAGCGTCCGGACATTCGTGCCGAGCAGGGCAGTTTCGATCTGACGCGTCTGCAAAGGCACGATAGGCACGTGACGAATATGCTCGGCCCGCCAGTGCGTTTTTCGACTGCCGGCGACGACGAGCGTATTCACCCACACGCTGATATCTCTGGTGCCCAGGTATTGCCGCAGAGCGCGCGCCTGGCCCGTAACCTGCCGAACCGGATTGCGCATCTGTGTGTAGTAAACCGTCCCGCGGCGGCCGATCTTCTGAACTGGCCAGGATTGATCCCGCGCCCCGCCGGCGATCACCGTACCGATATTGCTCTTGATCTCGATCACAGTCACGCCAGTTGGACCAACAACGATCGCGTCGATCTCTGTCGCGCCTGTACGGGACCATGAATTCGGTACCGCGACCTGATTAAAGAGGGCGTACCCGTCTGGCAGAACGCCGCTAATCTTCCTGACTGCCGCGATCTCCCCCCGGTAACCCACCCGCCGAGCGGTCGGTACACTAATCCAGCTCAGCGTCAGGCCACCGAATACGAATAGTGCCAGGAGTTCGTCTGTACCTAATGCGAGGCATAGGCTGGGCAACACGAACACCAAGAATAGAGTCAGACGCCAACGCTGACGAACAAAGTCTCGAGGGTATGAAATCAAAGAGGGAGCCATGCCGGTTTCCAGTAATGCGATACAGAACGCATCGCATTGGGCGATAACTCATAATCGCCCGTGTTCAGGTTTCCGCAACAGCTCGCGTCTACTGATTCGTCACATAGCCAGTGCGGCTCATCAGGCCCGCGCGTATGGCAATGTTGGATAGATATTCACCCTGAATGTTCAGATTCTCGGTCGCACGCGTGACCGCCACATAAAGAAGATTAAGCTCCTCCTCCCTCGCTCTGACACCAAGGCTGTACTGATTCTCTGCGTTGAGTGTTTGATCGAAGTCGCCCATTACGACCACGTTTCGCCACTCGGCCCCCTTCGCCTTATGTGCCGTCGTCAGTACAACAGAATTGGCATCCTGTGCTTCACAGTCGTTGCGTTGCTTGAGCATGCTCAAAAGCTCGGCAAACCGCGGCGCGAAGTCCGTCAGTATTCGAACGATCTGACGAAGCTCTCGAGCGAAAGGCCCATTTCCTTTCGACGCTGCGATCAGCGATGAATAGGACTTGAACCCCCGAACTAGCGGATCACGCACAAGCCGCCGATCACCGCCCGCTAGAGCGTCGACAGACTCAAGTTGACGAGCAAGTTCGCTCATATCGCCGTTGAGCAGCACATTAAGGCCGCTGTCGCGGAGAACGAACGAGTCGGCGATGAGCTGATAGTTAGTACGATATATGCGCGTGCACGGCGTAGGTGGGGGCCTGTGCACAATACTCGTGTTCAAACGCGGATAGCCTTGCAGGGGATACCTGAGCTTGGTCTTCTTTTTTTCGCAAAGAATCGCATTAGCGAGATCGGCGATGACAGGGCCGAAGCGAAACGAATGCGTCAGCGGTAGCTCGAGCGCCGTGATTTTCTGCATCGCATCCACCGCGCCACGGAACGAATAGATCTGCTGATGCGTATCGCCCACGTAAATGACACGGCGCCCAGCCAGTGCAGCTAGAACTACGGCATTCGAGTCCTGCGCTTCATCGAGCAGAACGACGTCATAACGATCAAGCCCAGGCGTACCGATTACCTGCCAGTATTTCAGATAAAGATCGTGGGGCAGGGGTAGGCGAGATTTCTCTCCAGGCGCGGCAGCATGGAACAAATCCTGCGCGTGTTCGACAACCTGTTCTATCAAATCATCACAGCCAAGTTCTGTACGCACTCGTCCCGGTACGCACGCTGCTGTGACAATGGGATCGCCAGATTGCTCGTAGGCAGTGAGCGTTGTCACGATTGCATGAGCATATGCGTAGGCCGATAGACCAGCTATCTCGCCATCGAGCCCAAGCAGTTCCATGACGTGACGGGGGAAGATACGCCCGAGTTGTCGCTGCCGCGTATCGACTTTGATGTTGAGTTCCGCGTACGCGATTCCGTGCGCTGTATACACGTCAGCAGTCGCACCGAATTTCCGCTGCGCCTCCTGCTTGAGCGCACGGTTGTAGGCTAAATAAACGACGCGCTGCCCAGCTGCGCTCAACGCTTGAGCTACGGCGCAAAGCGTTGAGGTCTTACCGCAGCCCGCGCCGGCCGGCACGAGTAACGACTCGTGACCGGCGACGGCGTGGTCTACGACTGCAACCTGTTGCTCACAAAGCACGGAAGGAGCCTGTCGGCGGGAACGCTGACGGTGCCAACAATCAGCAATGCGAGCATGCGGGCGCGTAATGCTGGCGCGCAACTTCCAAATATCTGGCCGTACACTTGGGGCATGTCACAAGGCGCGCTTCGGCCGAACGCAAAGCTCTAGCGAGAACCCAGGTCTCGTTGAGCGTAATGCAGTGACTCGCAGGCGGATTGTCCTCGAGATAAATTCGATGAGCTGCCATGACAGCCTCGGGGTCAACACCCGACTCGTAGTTCGGCGCGAGTTCACAGTAGAAGGACATGATGCAGCTCGCGGCCATGAACTCTCGGCGTGTTCGAACGATGCTATCTGCATCACGCATCTGCCCTGAGCGCGGCGCTACGCCGTGGAGCTCTCGGTAGAGCGCGCGTGCTTTGGGTTTTGTAATACCCGTTTCAAGAACTACGATGCACGGGCGTAAGTTCTGGGTCAGCATTTTGATGGCTCGATGCTGCACGAGATGATCCATGTGTCGATTCACGACAACCCCCGTGCCAGCTGACGCAGGCGTGAATCCGGATCCTTCGCATCGTCAAATATTTTCAGGTCAACTTTCTTGACCCGGAACTGCATCAGCGAGGCGCTGGCCAGAACGTTCAAATCGCTAAGCGAGCAATCTTTGATCCGCTCAGCCGTCTGCTGCGTCACACCGTAGCGCAACGCGGCTTCTGCGACACTTTCCAGCGCGAGTTCGCGCAAGCTGTACCAATACAGCCGATTGATTTCTTGTATGTCACGTGCTCGCACGCTTACTGATTCAGTCTTCATCCCCGGTCCCTTTTCCCTTGCATGAATGTACCGCGCCAACTCCACGCGCGGCTTAATCCCTAGCGTTGTCTCCTATCAGCATCCGGCTAAAAGTCGGCGCTTGATATTGGAGAAGTCGCCCTCGCTTGAGCCATTTGGTTGTACCGCGGCCGGCTCAGGTTCCGCGTCTTGTAATAGGCTTGCACGCAGTCCGATTTCCGCAAGCAACCGCAAACGCCCAGCGCGATCGCGTGGGGCGTAGCGACCGAGCTCCGCGATGAGTTCGGTATGATGTTCAGGCACGCTGACTTTTATCTGCATCGCTAGAACTGTCAGGTGCCCAATGTCCAGAATCCACGAGCATTTGCGTTTACGGGATCGTCAATCTTCTGTACCCGCGTACCCGGGAACACAGCTCGCGCGGCATCCTCGTAGTAGCCAGCCCCGCCGCCGACAAGCAGCAGAAGGTCAAACCCGCTCATATCACCTCGAAGCGATTGCCGAAGCTCTCTCAAAGCGCTCGACGTCGTATCGGCAGCGGCATGCGCAATTACAGGGTGAAGCGCAATTTTTTTCCCGCCGATAAAAATATTCTCTCGACCCTCTCGAATCGTTTGCTCGATTCGGTGCATGCCATAACGCTGGCCGTACTGTTCGAATAACAGATCGTCCGCGGCGGCGAGGAGCATCGACATCGCTTTGACGCTTGAACCGGAAGCGGTATGCCGGATTTCGCCCCCTTGGATTGCCACCCAATCAACCGAATAGAATCCCGGATCGATGATCAGGATTCGCCCGTCTTCGGCGAGCTCAACATCGGTGGTGGAAGTGGCATAGTCCATATACCCTCCGGCCGGCTGAGGTAGTACGGATACATTCTCGATCGTGACATCAAAACCGTCGGCCACCCGGTGTACGCCTGTGAGCGAATGCGCCAATTTCTCTCGCCGATCGGTATCCAGATATTGAGTAACCGGCAGCCCCGTAATCAGGTGCGCCACCGATCGATGTCCCGCACGCAGCAAGGCAGCGTGGAATAGCGCTCGATATGTATCTGAGGACGGATAGTCGTCATGCAGATCTCGGCTCCAACCTTGCAGCCGATCTGGCTCCACACCCGCCACCCACGTGTCGCCCTGTGCCGTAGTGACCGTATAGCCGGTGTCGAGTGTTCCACGCAGCGCTTTTGGCAACAGCTTGATTGATCCAGCCCCAGCGGGCATGCAGTAAGCCTGTGGGCGACCGGGCGGGCCGCTCACCACACCGACGTTCGAATACCCAATATCCAGTCCGACGACGACGTTATTCATTACGGCGAGGTTCTCCGTTCCATTAAGAGTGCAAATCATTCCCTCGGCCCCTGCCGGGCCCCAACTGGGGCCCAACTGGGGCCCTGGATCGGCGCCCAATGTCCGGGCTGATGTCGTTGGGCCCCAACTGGGCCCCAACTGGGCCCCAATTGGGGCCGAGGCGCTGTTTTTGAAACTATAAGCGCGCCTCAATGGGCCAGACACGCGCAAAGTTACGGTTTTTGACGTTTCTCGAGCCACGTATCGAATGACTTAGGGCGCTCGCTGGTGAAAGCGAGCCAGGAGCCCCGCGTGAGCTGCGGGGCACTCAGACCGCTGAGAACACGTAAAAGACCCGGGAAGTATTCGTGGTCGCGATAACGCGCAATGGGGCCATTCGCATGGAGTCGGAAAAGTCGCTGAATCCGACGCTTTACACGCGCGCTATAGCCGGAAGCGCGTGCAAACTCCTTCATAGCGGACTAATTCAAGCAATTACCCTCGTTACTATTGGGTAACTGACCCCAAACACCCTCTTAAGCGCGCGCGAAGCGGGTATTAGGGGCCAGTTACCCCCCTTAAAGAGGCAACTGGTGCAAGTCGGCTTAAAAACGGCTGGAGACCGGTTTAGTCGGCTCCGAACAAGTCACCCTCTTTACTAGTGGGCAGTTGACCCCTAATACCCTCTTAACCGCGCGCGCGAAGGGGGAATCTGGGTCAAATACCCTATGAATAGGAAAGTGGGTGACACATGGCAATTCCAGACGAGTGATTTTCATGGACGACGACGGTGAGCGCTTCGAAAACGGGCTCGAACAAATGAACCAGGCAGCGCTCGAAAGTGCTGAGGCGCTATTCGAACGGGCACGTGATCTGGCGGATCAGTTCTGGGAGGCGCATCACAGCGCTCACCAAGAACTCCCAAAGGAAGAGCGGGGGTTTATCGGCGTTCGTGCGCGCCTTCGGAATGGCTCGATCCAGATCGAATGGTTCCGAGCCAAGTATTGGCAGCGGAGGAAAGGCGCGAGTGGCGGCGCTAGCAACAAGCCCGCGCTCGAATACCTTGGTCGAGGCAAATCGATGCGATATACACCCAAAGCGTTCCAGCGCGTTCGGGCAAAAGACTGGGAAATCGAACTTGCTATGCGCTTCGAGGATCAATTCGAAGTGATACGTCGTCAAAGCCAGATGCTTGGAAAGATCCGTCGCTATGTTGTCGAGGCAAGAAAAGCGAGTGCGCGGCCGGTCGAGCAGATTGGCACTTGACGATACGGCAGGCTGTGGAGAATCGAATGAACATTCCCCACAGAGAATCGCAGCATGGCCGACCCCGATACGAACTCAACCGCTGACTTCTGGCGAGATGTCTATGACGCGTGTCGCCTCGAGGACATACCCGAGGCGCCATGCTTCGAAACGTTCGTCGAAAACCCCTGGCATCACCTCCAGTCTGTCGGGCAGTCAGATGCGGCGCTAAGCATGGCTCGCGGCTTCCGGCCGCTGCTGCCTGCCCAAGCCGCGATCGCACTGCGTCTGCGTATCGACGAGCTGGCTGATGATCTGCGGCTCAAAGCCGGCCCGGAGGAACGCGCGTCTCAGAGCGGAGAAGACGCTGGCCGCACAGTCGTGCTCCATTAGGCCGGGTCCATGACTAAGCAACCGACACCACGCTTCACCGATAGATCGATCGACAAACGCTGCTACACCGCAGCGCTCAACGTAGGCTATTCGGGTTTGCTGGCACGCCTGCTGGCGGCACGGGGGCTCTCCGACAGGCCGCAAGGTATCGACGCTGCCGTGCAGCCGCATCTGGGCATGCTTGACCACTACAATGGCCTGCCGGACATCGAGAAGGCCGCGACACGGATCGCCTCGGCAATCCTGACCGGAGAGCACGTTGCCCTGGAAACCGATCACGACGTTGACGGGGTGGCAAGTCACGCTGTTCTACATGCCGCCCTCGTCGATCACTTCGGGCATCCATCCGAACGCTTAACCGGCTTCATCGGCCACCGACTCCGAGATGGCTACGGGTTATCAGCGACCGTGGCCGAACGAATCTTGGCTACGGAGCCGCGGCCGACGCTCGTGATCACCGCCGACAACGGTTCAGCTGACGAGCCTCGAATCGCGCTACTAGCCGAGCAGGGCATCGACGTGATCGTCACAGATCACCACGAGCTACCGCGGTCAGGACCACCGGCGAGCGCTTATGCCTGCATCTCGCCCAAGCGAGAAGACTGCGGTTATCCCGATGCAGCGATCGCAGGCTGCATGGTCGCATGGCTTCTCGCCTGCGCCGTCAGAAACGAACTCCACGGCATCGGTTATCTCGACGACAAGGCGCCGCCGATGGCACAGCTTCTCGACTACGTTGCTGTGGGTACAGTGGCTGACTGCGTATCGCTGGGCAGCCACAACAATCGCGCGATCGTTGGCTCAGGGCTGGCAAGGATCAATCGGCAGGACCGGCCATGCTGGCGTGCGATCTGTCCACGCCTACCCGGACAACCTCTGATTACCGCGACCGATCTCGCCTTCACGGTCGGCCCGCGCATCAACGCTCGAGGCCGGCTGGACGAGGCCATGGCAGGCGTCGCTTTTCTACTGTCAGACACCGACAGCGAAGCGCGTAGCTATGCCGCATTGCTAGAGCAGGAGAACGACGAGCGCAAGGCCATTGAAAGGAAGATGAAAGGCCAGGCCATAGACCTCGCCGCAGCCCAGGTGGCTGCCGGCGCCACCGCGATCGTGATCTGGCTCCCCGATGGCCACGCCGGCGTTCACGGCATCGTCGCCAGCCGTCTGGTTGAAACCTACGGTCAGCCCGTGGTCTGCCTGTCTCCCAAGTTCGGCCAGCCCGACCTGGTGACCGGATCGGCGCGCGGCATCCCCGGCTTCCATGTCGAGCAAGCCCTACAGTTCTGTGCTGACCGAGTACCCGAGATGTTCTTGGCCTTTGGCGGGCACGAAGGAGCAGGGGGTCTGACCATTGCCCGCGAGAATATCGAGTCCTTTCGCGACAGCTACGATCGAGCAGCACGAGAGCAACTCACTCCGGATCAACTCGGCCCACGCATCGACACCGACGGTGTACTCCAAGCCCACGAGATGACGCTCGACACCATCGACGCCATCAGCCGGCTGGAACCCTTCGGGCGTGGATTCGAGCAGCCCGTGTTCCAAGGCCAGTTCCTTGTCCTGGCAGTTAAGGCCATAGGAAACGGCACACACCTCAAGCTCACCCTGCGGCCTGTTGACCAGACCCGAGGCGCCGTGAACGGGGTCTGGTTCAATGCAGTGACAGATGCTGCCGACGAGCTTCCGATCGCGGCGAATGACGACGTAGATCTGGCCTACAACCTCACAGCGAACGAATACCGCGGCCGACACGTGCAGCTGCTGGTACGCGGGTGTCGCTCCGCGCGCTGACAGTCGCGCCACAGACCCGATAGAAAAAAGCACAAGGCAGTCATAGCGCGCCGCCGGCAGATCGTCCTGGTGCGATAACTCATCGATATCGCCCCGTATCCGAACGCACGAGTACAGCGTTCGCCCCCAACATTGCTCGGGCCGTAGCACACAGCTTGCGGATTCACGGCCCTGTGGAAATCTATCGTCATCACCAGCCAGCGGCACGACCGATGACCCAGACCGAGCTTCTCCTCACCGACCCTCAGCCCCGCGTGGTCGACTTCGAGGCATTCGCCGTCAAGCGCCATGCCGCCATGACCGATCTTGGCGAAGCGGCGCTACACAAGGCCCATACCCGGCAGTCGCGGCGTCAGCGCCAGCGCCAGCTCGACGCACAACGGCAGCGCGATCACGAATGGGCTACCCGTCGAGCGCAGGCGCGTAATGACTACGCCGACATGATCGCGCGCGGCGAGATCCGCAAACTCACCCGTCGAGAGCGACTGGAGCGCACCGCGCAGGGCCACCCCGACAACCCCAGCGTGCAGGCGGCACGACGCCTCCTGGCACGCATGGATGCCACCACGGCAAACGATATCGACTGACCGATGAAGTACGCATGAGACAGATCGATCTGCTGACCCAATCCAAAGCAGACTTCTCCCCCTGCGGCACTTGGCGCTACACGCTGCGCCGGCGCTGGGCAGATGCCCGACGATGTGCTGGCTCATGCTCAACCCGAGCACCGCAGACGAGATCGACAACGACCCGACAGTCGAGCGCTGTCACCGACGGGCGATCACGGCGGGCTTCGGGGCTTTGTCCGTTGCCAACATCTTCGCTCTACGCTCCACCGACCCGATGGGCCTCTATACCCACCCCGACCCGATTGGCCCGGTCAACGACGCCGCCATCATCGAGCTGACCACCGAAGCCGATCTTGTCGTCTGCGGCTGGGGCATGCACGGCGTCCTGAACCGACGCGGCGAGACCGTGCGGCAGATGCTCGACCGGGCCGGCGTCGAACCGCACTGCCTGTTGCTTACAGACAATGGCCAGCCTGGGCATCCGCTCTACGTCAGCTATGCCGCGAAGCCCATTCCCATGCCCAAGGCGTAGACCTGGCATTGGCGGGTCCGACGGGCACAGCGGGGACTTGCAGAAGCGGGCGCGCGTGCGAGCTTAGATGCCACACGCAATTACCCCGTAGGTGCGAGCATGATCAAGATGGAAGTCAACGAACTGGATGGGTCGGCACTCGACTGGGCGGTAGCCACTGCCGTAGGCGACGACCTGGACATTGAGCACGACGATCAGAGCCGCGTCTGGCTGCGGAGCACGCTCGAATCATCAGACGGTGTGCACGAGCTGTTCACGCCGAGCAGCAACCACGCTCAGGCCGGGCCGCTCATCGACGAATCCGGCATTGCCACCCGCCGGCATAGCAGCGGCACTTGGTACGCCATGCTCTCTGATGATCTGGGTGATGGGGTGCTCGTCCGTTGGGATAAGCACACCGTGCGAGGCGGCCAGAAGTACGGGCCGCATTCCTATCAGGTCCGTAAGCGCCAGCAGCGCTTCACGGGATCAACACGCCTCATAGCTTCCATGCGCACGTTGGTCGCATCTCGCATGGGGCCGGTCGTTCAGGTGCCCAGTACACTGATAGCGGCGCCCACGGCGGACAGTACCGTGTCGGCATAACCTGATCGGGCGCCTTGTACCTGTCTCGAATCGGCAGCAGGACACACCCGCCGCATGGAGCAATAACGGCGTTCTGAATAGACGGTGCGCTAGCGTGCGGCGCATGCAGGAACAGGCCGGCTCGACCCGCACCGTCTGTTGCTCACCGACAGCGGACAGACTGGGCAAACGCTCTACGTCAGCTACGCCGAGAAGCCCATTTGCATGCCGCGCCTCAACGCCTAAAGCCTGCGCTCACTTCTGCTTCCACGCCCACCCATTTCTGGCTGTTCATTCCTGCATCCAGCAGCAGACGCGAGCGGCGACGCAGGGCGGGCCAGGTCAGCGACAGGGCAAATCGCAGCAGTTGCAGGGTGCTCAGTTTTCCATGTTGTTACCTCGATGAGTTGCGTATGCACCCCATAAGGGGGGGCAGAGACAACCATTCGAGCCGATAGATAAACCCCCTTGCGGATCATCCCGGTAGGGGTACTTTGTACCCGTTATTCACCGGAGCACAGACCAATGGAGATCGCAGAACAAACCGTCAGCACCCTGAACCTCCCGATCAGCCAGATCGAGGTGCAGGCCGATTTCAACCCACGGCGCTTTTTCAACGACGACGCCCTCAACGAATTGACCGAGAGCGTACGCACGCAGGGCGTGCTGCAATCGATCCTCGTGCGCCCGACAGGCGAGGGCGCGCGCTACTACCTCGTGGCGGGCGAGCGCCGGTTCCGTGCCGCGCAGCGCGCCGGTCTGACCTCGATCCCGGCGCAGGTGCGCCAGATGACCGACGAGGCTGCACTCGCGGCGGCGACCGCCGAGAACGGTGCCCGTGAGGACATTTCCGTGGCCGAGGAAGCGCGGCTGGCCAAGCGCGCTGTAAGCCTGTCCGAAGGCGACCGTGACGAAGCCGCCAAGCTGCTCGGCTGGAAGCGCTCGCGTGTCGATGCGCGCCTGATGCTTCTGCACGCCTGCGATGAAGTGCTCGATGCGCTGGAGCGCAGCCAGATCAAGATCGGCCACGCCGAACTGCTCTCCACGCTGCCCAAGGCCACGCAACAAGGCACGCTCGAAAAGATCATCGCCGACGAGATCAGCGTTGCCGACCTCAAGGGCAAGATCGGTCAATTCACCCGCGAACTGGCACGCGCGCGCTTCGATACCAGCGCCTGTCAGGGCTGTCCGTTCAATTCCTCCACGCAGGCCAGCCTGTTCGATTTCTCGGTTGGTGCCGGACGGTGCAGCAACCATGAGTGCTGGACGCAGAAGAACATCGATCACGTCGCCAAAGTCGTTACCGAACAGCGCATCAATTTCCCGGCCGTGCATACCGATGCCGAGCGCGACGAAACCGGCCGCGTCATGCTGTTCGAGAACGGCACGACCGGCGTTGGCCCGGATCAGTTCGCCGCCTGCAAGTCCTGTGAGTTCTACGGCGCGCTCGTGTCCACCGAGCCGGGACGCGAAGGCGCAGTCACCGAAGGCGTGTGCTTCAAGACCGCCTGCAACAAGAAAAAGATCGCCGCCTTCGCCAAGGCCCAGAAGGAGGCCGCAGCCGAGGCCCAGCCCAAGGCAACCGGCACCGACAGCAGCACGAGCACGCCCTCGGCCACCGCTGCCGCGCAGACCACGCCTGCCGCGCCCTCGAAGCCCAAGCCCAAGGACACCGCAGGCACGCCCAAGGCCGTGACCGAACGGGCCGATGCGTTCGTGCGCGAGCAAGCGATCCGCGAACAGAAAGCCGACACCACGATCAGCAGTGCGCTGGCTGTGTTCGGGCTGTTCCAGATGGCCGACACCGTAAGCCAAGGCACGATCCGCGAACTGATGGTCGAGTTCACGGGCGATAAAAACACCACGACGGCCACCTCGTCCAAGCTCTATGCCGGGCTGCTCGCCGCGACCCCGCAACGCCGCGATCTGGCCCGCATGGCGCTACTGGCACACCTGCTCGGCGAGCACACCAGCGCCATGTCCCATCACGTCAACTGGCAGAACATGGCCAAGGCGACCGTCGCCCATCGCCAGCCCGACCTGACCCAGACCTTCAAGCTCGATGAAGCCTACCTGCGTGCGCACACCAAATCCGGCATGGAGGCGCTGTTGCGCGAGGCCGGATTCGATAAGTGGTACGACGCCCAGACCGGCCACAACAAGGGCGCGTTCGCCAAGCTGATGAAGGCTAAGGTCGATCAGATCGTGGCCAAGGTGCTGCCGGAGTCCGGCGGCTTCGACTTCACCGGCTTTGTCCCGGCCAGCGTCTACCAGCAAGCCGGTTTCACCCCCAACCCCGCCGCATAAGGCGGGGTTCATTCCCCAGGAGCATTCACCATGTCGATTCAGTATTTCGTTCACACCAACTGCGACTACAACGAAGCGATGACGCACCACACCACGGTGCGTGACGCCTACGACGCCATCCGTGCCGAGATGCACATCGAACTGCCCGTGACCGATCCCGGCTTCGGCGAGGCGATCAGCGATGCCTACGAATCCGGCAACTGGAAAGGGCTGATGATCTATCGCTTCGATCCCCAGAGCGGCCAGATCACCACGGTGGGCGAGAGCGAACTCCAGGCCGAGATCGCGGGCCACGCCGACAGCGCAGTCATGCCGATGACCCCCGCGCAGTACATGGACGTGGGGGCTCAGCAGTGCCCGCTCTGCCGTTCCCACGAGATCACGGGTGAGAGCATCGACGTGGACACGCTCACCGCCTGGCAGCCCGTGTCGTGTTCGGACTGTGGGGCCGAATGGAACGACCTGTACGGCATGACCGGCTACGAACTGACCTTCGATCCGACCGCCAAACCCGAGGCCGCAGCCGCCTGAAATAAGCGGCTTACGGTTCCTCTCACTAGGGGTACTTTGTACTCCTATCCAAGACAACGCCGGAGAATCCGATGCTCGACCTACTCACACGAATGACCCATGCCGGGGAATCGATGACCGTGCGCTACACGCGCAAGTCCGACGACAGCGTGGAACTGTTGATCCAGCCCGCGCTGGGCGACGATGCCGACCTCGTGACCGACGAGGACGCCATGAAGGCCCGCGCCGCCCTGTGCCGCCCGGTGCTGTTCCGTGGCAGCCATGCAGACGTGAGCGAGTGCTTCACGCGCCATGTGCAGGCCAACGTCGATGCCCGCCAGCAGTTGCGCGATTCCTACGACGACCTCACGAGCGCGACCAAGGAAGCCGCCAAGAGCGCGGCGCAGGCCGCTGCAAGCAAGAAGGCCAAGACCGCCGCCTCCGCCAAGGCCGCGAACACCGATACCACTGCGACCACCACCAAAGCGGACAGCACCACCGAGTCGCAGGCCGAGGCCACGCCCAAAGCCGACACGGCCCCGGCAAGCAACCCCTCCAGTCTGTTCTAAGCAGGAAGTCGAACCATGACCGCTATCACCCAGACCCTGACCCGCGTGTTCAAGCTCGGCGCAACTGAACTCGACGACCCGGCACCGCAGGAAACCCCCGAGATCGCCATGAGCCTCTACGAAACGGCTTTCCCGGTACTCAAGACGGCATCGCTGGCCGAACCCGTGATCGACGGCGAGCGCCTCGTCTACGAGATCGTCAAGCCGCAGGCCAAGACCAAGGGCTGATGCAATGAGCGACAAGGCGCAATCACTGTTGAAGGCATGGGCCGAGGGCAAGACCCCGGCCCGGCGCAGCCAGCCCGGTCTGGCGCTGCAAGGCAGCAACATGGCCGCGCACCTGCTCGGTAAAGCGCTCTCGCACACCCGTCACAACCGCGAGTCACGCCCCGGCGCGGGCGTGCTCCATGCCAAGGAGTTGCCGCCGGTATGACGGGACACGTCTACACCCTGAACAGCGCGACGCAGGCGCTGGCGATGCTGCCGATCCCGGCCATCGACGCCGATGCACTGTCTGTCTACGACCGTATCGCCGAGAACCTGACCACGCCCGAGAACGCGATCACCGAGGTCGCCGCAGTCGTGCGCTATGGCCATGCGCAAGGCCAGTTCAGCGATGCCCAGATCGAGGGCGTCACAGCGACCGCCCACGGCATCACGCAGGCCACGACGCTTGCCGCCGCTCTGGTGGATCGCCTGTGTCGTGAGGCCATGCAGTCTGCACTGTCGCACCTCGACCATGCAGGGCTGCGCGCGCCCGAGCGCAACGGGCTCGATCTCATTCTCAAGACCGAGAGCGCCTACGACTGTGGCGTCAGCCTGAATATCGAGCACGCCCACATGCTGCGCGTCGGCGAATGCACCGACTTCTACAGCGACGATCTGCCCGGACAACTGCGCGATCTGGCCAACGCCGCGATCACCGCGCTGGCCGATATGGCACCACTTTGCTGCCTTGCCCAAGAGTGCATGACCTATGACGACTTCTGGCTGTTGCAGTACGCCTGCGGCCATAGCAACACGCTGTCATCGCTCGCCGAGGAATGGCACTGCGAGGGTGTGCCGTCATGGCCCGATGCCGTGGCCCAGGTCAGACAAGAAGCCGTGACGATGGGCGAGGACGCAGACGAGCAGGTCGCCGAACTCAAGCTGGTATGGCCCCGCATCAATCCCGATGCCGAGATCGCGGTCACGAAGGCCGATCCCGCAACCATCGCCTGTCTCGCCGATGCAGCCGAGCAGGGCGAGCACGACCACCCGTTGATCGACTTTGCCCGTGGAATTGCCCGCTTGAGCGAGCGCCTGCGCCCGATCATCACCCACCCGGACACCCCCTTCGATCAGGCCGCAATCATGCCGCTGCTGATGATCGTGACCCGAGACGACGAACTCGCGTTCACCGAAGAACACGCGCAAATGATGATGCAGGGCGACGAAGGCCCGAGCGTGATGTTCAGCCTTTTCGACAGTACGCCGTGGCCCCTGCTGCGGGACGTGCTCGGTGCCTGCTACGCACAGGCGCTGGCATTCGAGGCGCTGCCCGATTACGGGCTGTGCCGCCACTACGACAATCAGGAGACTGACCATGCTTGAACCCATGACCCCGACGCCTGACGAGTGCGGCATGACCTCCATCGTGCCGCATACCGCGCTGATCCTGTCCCAGATCAACAACGGCGGCGACGTGTCCATGCTGGTCGCCCAGCACAAGCTCTATCAGGCCAGTGGCCAAGTGCGCATGGGATCGGGCGAGATCATCGGCCCGGAACGCATCGCCCAGATCGTGGCCATGCTCGACGAGAACGCCGCGCGCCACGCCAGCGAACACGTCTTGCCCGCCCATGTCATTGCCCACAGCGCGGATATGGTCGCGTGGCATGTGCCCGGCAAGCGTCGTCCGATGTTCTTCACAGACCCGCCCAATCCGCCGGAGTCGATGCAGGTCGCATGGCCGTCGCTGCTTTTCCTCGCCCGTGGCAATCGGCTCTGGCTGGCCGCGCTCGACAGCGACGCGCGCCCCGACGCCGACACACCGCTCTACCACGCGCCGCTGATGAATCACGACGCCCGTAACGGCCTGTGCTTCGGCAATGCAGCGCGACCGGCGCGCGCCTCACTGGAGACGATGCGCACTTTCGAGGCTGCCGTGTTCGAGTCCAACTTCTCGCACTGCAATGGCGGCAATCATCTGCGCTATCGCCATCTCAACAGCGCGAGTCAGTCCGCGTGCGACAGCACGCATCTCGGGTTCTACCGCAGCATCGCAAAGCGGCGTCTGAAACGCTTCCCCGCCCGCCATCTGCTGCCGCTGAACATGACCGTGGCCGATTTCCTCAAGACCGGGAGCAACCGATGAATACCTATGCCGAAAGCGTCCTCGACCGCGCCCTCGCGCGCGCTACCCCGGTCTATCCGGCCGCACACAGCGGGGAACTGCCTCCGCTTGCCGAAGGCGCGCACTGCTATCTGATCGCCAGTGACGGCCTGTTCGTCCTGGGGCGCGGGCGCGGCTTCTCGGCGCTGATCCGCGTGTCGCGCATTCGCAAGCTCAGTCCGTTCGGCGAATTGTCCGAAGGCGTGATCTTCGATGACGCGCGTGTGCCGCGTGCGCTGGTACGCGAAGCCGCCGACCGCGCCATCGCCGAGAACCCCAACGAGTGGGCCGGGGCCATCGTGCGCACCGAGCAAGGCTATGCGCTGCAATCGGTCGAGGTGGAGTCCGCCTCACCCGGACACGTCACCTATCGGCGCGACAGCTACAACGACGCGGCGGTAGTTGTGGATATGCACTCCCACGGCACACTGGAAGCGTACTTCTCTCGCACCGACGATGCCTCGGACGAGCAGGGCGTACACCTGTCGAGCGTGTTCGGTCACTGCACCGACCGCAAGCGCCTGCAAATGGTCGCCCGCGTGACCATCAACGGGCATTTCCTCGAAATCGAACCCGAGCACTGGCTCGCCGACTGACAACGACAAGCACAACGCCATGACCGACCAGAACAGCACAAACCGCCTCGTGTCCACGCCCACGCGTCAGACCTTCTACGCACCGGAATGGCTGATGAATCCGCACCAAGCCGTCGAGATCACGGTGCTCGGCGCGGGCGGTACCGGCGGCGAGGTGCTTGACCAGCTCTGCCGTCTGCACGCAACGCTCAATGCGCTCGGCCATCGCGGGCTGCATGTCACCCTCTATGACGGCGACACCATCTCGGCCTCGAACGTCGGGCGTCAGCGCTACTCGGCGATGGAGATCGGCGAGAACAAGGCGGCAGCGATCATCAGCCGGATCAATATGTTCTACGGCACGGCTTGGGAGGGCGTACCGCTGCACTGGGCGCCGGAAGCTGGGCTTGACCGCTGGGTCATCTCGGCAACCGACTCCGCCGCCGTGCGCCACCAGATCGCGGCCTACGGCGCGCAGCAGAGCCACAGAATCACGTTCTCGAACAACCGCTCGCTCTGGCTGGACTTCGGCAACGGCGAACACACCGGACAAGCGATCCTCGGCCATCTGCATGCCCCACAAGACTTCGCGCGCGATGCGCTGCGTCTGCCGCATGTGATCGATCTGTTCCCCGAGATGCAGGACGATCCGAACGATGGGCCGAGTTGCTCGGTCGAAGCCGCCATCCGTTCGCAGGCGTTCGGCATCAATGCCGCGCTGGTGACCAACGCCTTCGCCACGCTGGTCTGGCCACTGTTTCGTACCGGCGCCATCGACCGCCATGGGTTGTTCATCGACGTGCGCGAGGGCAGCGTCAGCCCGTTGCGTATCGATCCGCTCGAATGGTCTCTCATGGGCTACGATGCTGCGATAGAAGGGACCGCGGCCTAGCACCGCGTCACGCACCAACAGGGCGCGCCACACGCCAACCGACCCCGTACCAACGATGACATCGACGACACGCAGCGGCCTGCACAAAGGGCCAGATCAGCCTTATGCCACCTTGCAGTTCGCCAACGACGAGGAGCGCCAGGCCGATCAGCGCCGGCGCGACGCATTGAATGCCTACCGTGACTCTCTGGGTGTCACCGTGCAGGAGCTGGCTGAGCTGTTGAGCCGGCTCCGGGGCGATCGGGTGAGCTACTGGACAGTCCGATCCTGGACATCTGGCCAGACCTCCAGACGCGCACGAATCACACCGAACTGGGTCATAAAGCTGCTTGACGCGAACGTGGACTAGATCGCAGAGCTGTCTGCTCTCAACCCGAATGTCAGAAGCACCAGGCACTGCATCTCGGCTGGGTCGCCTCAACCCAATAACCGCCCCTTCGTTGCGCAGAAGCATTCGCACAAGCGGTTACTGACGACGTGTATTGTCGTGTCAAGACAGTGCACATCATAATTCGGGAAAATATCGCAATATCAATACCTAACCCTTGATCTCGCCCGATCTCGTTGTATAGAGAAACGAAGTTGCTGCCGCTCAATCGATTTAATCCAATCGGATCACGAGGAGGCACCATGGCGAGCCAACTTCAACCCAACGCGCGTTGCATCGAGCCTGAGCGAGCGTTGTCTGACATCATTGGACACCACCGATGAGTCAGCCCGTCTATCGCATCGAGTTTGATGGCAAGGTGTACTGCGAGACTCGCGGCGCGGCCATCGCGCAGACTGCCTGGCATCGTGTGTCTCGCGATCGCAGCTCCGCGACTCCGAACACCGTCGCCCGACTCCTGAAGGATGGCGAGCTGCTGGCGCAAACGCTCCCGATGGCTCGACTACCACGCGACTGGCCGGACGCCGCGATGCCAAAGGTCAACGGCCATGACGTTGTGAAACGGATACTGCGCTTGCTACGACAGCGGGGACTGGGCACACGAGAGATCGCAGATGCAATCTCATCGGCTGGTTTACCCACAAGTCGAAGCCGCATCGACGCCCTGAGAGGCAATTCACGGCCCATCGAAATCATCCCTGCCGAGCTGGCCGTCCTACTGGATGTCCTGATCGAAGGTGCGGACATCGAATGAGAGTCGAAACCCGACAGTACTACGGTCACTTCGATTACGAGCCCTGCATCGAACGCGGCACGGTCTGGCTCGATATCGCGTTCCAAATACCCGCGGTTCTGGCCGATCATCTCAGCGAGCCTCATCTACCGGACAAGTTGGGTCCAGGCCTTATCGTCGATGGACAGCCGCTATGCGATCTTGCGAGATTCGAAGTATCAGCCCGACGTACAGCGGCTGTAGCGGATCGAACACGGCGGTGGCGAATCGATGTGATCTGGCACGCCGATATCGCCGAGCGGGTCGCCGGTGACGCTCCAGCGTATGTCGTATTGGCACAGCACGTCCACGACGGGGGGGCCGATCGCAGGCAGATCAAGCGGTTGCTGACCGGCGCGCTCACGCAGATCGAAGCGACGTTAGACGACACCGGTTCGGCCGACGCGTGTCTCTAGCCGCCGAATTGACGGCTGGCTAAACCGTAACCAAACCGTAATGGCCTTCGCAGATCAATGCTCTGCTGGGCGATATGACTGAGTTTTCCACCTTCGCTGGGGATAAGTCCGCTCCATTTCGACCCGTCTATCCCGAACGCCTCAGACGAGAGCCTGGCGCGGACTTTTTGAGCTGAAAGTACGATGGCCCGGAACGGAGCATGGAAGTGGTAACGGCCGTCGTGACGCCCGGGTGCGCACTACACGCTTAATTCGCCCCGTGGGAGCGCGGAAACAAAGTACCGCTCAGCGGTATTGCTGTAATTGCCAATAGTTAGGCGTGTAGATTCGCCGCGGGCAACCATATTGGCTACTTTCGACCCATAAAAACTAGAAACGAGCCGATCGATGGCAGAAATCGTTTATTGGGTGTGGCCGCGGCCGGCGGGCTGGATGGTTCAGCGAGAGGGCAGCGAGCGCGCGGCGGCGATTCGCGATACGCGTGATGAGGCCCTGGCCGTGGCCAGTGAATTGGCGCGCTCTGCACAATCAGGACGTGTCTATGTACAGGAAGCAGACGGCGACCTTTATGAACACCAGGCGCCCGATGAATAAGGGGCCGGCGATGCGAGCGTGTAGGGCGGGGTAGCGTTCACGGCGGTTGCACAATCCAGCACCTGACCGAAACTCGGGCAGATGAGTACTGCTCGCACTGAATCAACAAAGCTGGGCCGCATCAGCACTTTCGGTCCTGTCGAACCGTGGCAAGCGGCGCTATTGCTGCCGTCACACTGGCACGACTATCGGTCGCCTCTCACGAACTACGCAGACATCACCGAGAACAGCGCTGTGGTGATTACGGGTGTGCTGGCCCAGGATGCGACGACGGGCCTCATCAACGGCACGCCACGCCTGCAAGCGAGCGTCATCGGCAACGATGGCATCAGCGTGACATTCACGCTGTTCGGGGACCATCGTGAGTTGGCCCAGCGTCTGCCGGCCGGTACCGCCGTCTCGGTACAGGGTACGGCCGTCAACATCCGCCGACAGTGGTATCTCAACAACGCCACGCTCATCGAGCAAAAATGGATCGGGCGGCTGTGCCCGGTCTACCCGGGCAAGCCTCGTGTCATCAAGGCCGAGACGGTACGCGATCGCGTACTGGAACTGCTCGATACGGTCGTCGATGAAGCCGCAACGCACCTGCTGTCTGAACTCGACGCCTACGGCGGCGCGCAACGCGCGCTCGAGCCCCTGGGCCTCAAACCGAACCAGATCGCCTATGTCATTCGCGCTGCACACCAGCCACGCGACATCAGCCAAGGCGAGAAGGCCCAGCAGGCGCTGGAACGGATCGTGGCGATGCAGGCGGTCGCACGCGCGGCCAGTGCGCGGGACCGGCACAACCAGGCACAGGTGTTTGATATCGACTGGACTCGCGTGCGTGCGCGCGTCGCGGCATTGCCGTACGGCCTGACCAAAGAACAGCGCCAGGCGGCATACGAGATCCAGCTCGATCTCGGTCATGCCCAGCCGATGCGACGCATGCTTTCGGGTGATGTCGGTACCGGTAAGACGGTCGTGTACGGACTCGCTGCCGCGGCCTGTGTCGATCACGGCGGTCATGTCGTCATCCTGGCGCCGACGGTACCGCTGGCGGCGCAGATCCACGCGGAGCTACGCCAGTGGTGGCCGGATATCGACGTCGAGCTGGTCGCCGGCGATGCGCCGGTACGATCGACTACGGCGTCCATTCGGATCGGCACGACTGCGCTTCTGCACCGCGACAGCGATACGCCTCCGAGTCTGATGATCGTGGACGAACAGCAGAAATTCAGCCGTGACCAGCGTGAGAAGATGACCGCTCACGGCTGTCATCTGCTCGAAGTCTCCGGCACTTGCATACCTCGCTCGATGGCGCTGATTCGCTACGGCGCACTCGATGTGTCGCGCCTGACGCAGCCGCATGCACCGAAGAACATCGCCTCTCGCCTGTGGGCACGCCAGGAACAGCGCGCACTGATGGCCGACATCAAGACGAGCCTCGACGCCGGCGATCAGGTGCTCGTGGTCTACCCGCTCAAAGAAGGTGAGGGGAGGGACTCAGCTGAGCGGGCTTATCAGCTGTGGCAAAACATTCGCCCGGGCCGGGTGCGACTTGTGCATGCGAACCTGAGCGACGAGGAGAAAAAGGCCGCGGTCGACGCCCTCAAGACACAACAGGCCGATGTGCTGGTGGCCACCACCGTGGTCGAGGTGGGTATCAGCATCGACGGCCTGCGCCACGTGGTCGTCATTGATCCGCAGCGTCTGGGTCTGACGCAGCTACACCAGATTCGTGGGCGTGCAGCCCGCCAGGGCGGTGCCGGTACGTTCTCGATGTATCCCCGCAGCGAGCTCAAACCCGAGGCGCAGGAGCGACTCCAGGTGCTGCTCGATACCTGTGACGGCTTCGAGATTGCCGAGCGAGATCTAGCGCTTCGCGGCTACGGCAGTCTGGCGGCGAACGCGGACAAGCAGACGGGCAGCGACGAGCTGCTCTATGGGCGCAGCGTTCGACTCGAACTGCTGGACGAGGCTGCCAAGCGGCTCAGCGCGGCGTGCTAGTGCAACCGTCTTGAATCGATTTTTCGCAGAAGGCGCTGCGTTTCGAAATGCGCCCTCAGCGCCTGTTTGCGCGTGATGTCTCGACTGTGCGCCAGGATGTTGCGGATAGGGGTCAGATGCCTGAACGCTTCTTTCACTGAAGCCTTACTCGCGAAATAAGCGCTGAAGCACTCAGCCCATAACTCGTCGTCTACGATGAGGTCGCCGAGTTGGCTGAAGTTGGAGTAATCGATAAGGCGTTTTGACGAGGAACTATCCCGGTGAATCTCTCGGTCCAGCTTTTTACGCCATTTCCTGTACAAATTCCTTAGCCGCGGCTGTTCCTCTTCGCGATCCGGTCCGTACAAGCGCGTCAACTCCGAATCGATCAGATCGCGCATGGTTCTCTCGAAGTCCCTCACGCGGACGATGGCGTTCAAGTAGTCGCCATCGGGTTCGTTCGATACGGGAAACGTGTTCGATAGGTCGGTGAACGAGTCTGTCTCACCGAAGTCGTGATCTTGGATCACCTTCGAATACAGATCACTTAGCAAGCGCTTTACCTGGTCAGCTGTAGACACCTGGGCGCGCGATTGCTGTACGGGCTGCCCAGCCATAGCATCGAGTCTGTTTACGACCGTCATCACTGGGTCCGATGACACGCATTTCCGTCCCGACGTGTTTGCGCGGCGGCGCGATCCCAGGTGCTTGATCAGTCTTCCCCTCGCTGTCGGCACAAGGTCGATCACGGCCTCTGGCCTGCGCGCATAGGCTTCGAGATCATCAAGATCTTCGAGCAGGCGAGCGGTCGCATCATCAACAATGGCGCTTTCCATGCGCGCGAGAAATCTCTCAAGAGAATTCTCCCTGTCTACAGGCTGCATCGTGCCTCCTTGATTCCAGCCGAATAGGGCTGAGCGTTCCCGACAACTTGCCACAAATTAGGGCCTGAAGCCCTGAACCCAATCGAGCTTGCGGATTCCCCGACCTGTTCTACGTTTACATCGTCCTCCCTTCGCAACAGGCGAAAAGTGACGAAACGCAGCGGTTTACGCCCCTATGCAGTATCTCCGGCGTTCTACGGTAACGATGAACCCGAACACGGCTGTACGTGCATGGAATGGCTACCTGCTGAGAAGTACTACCAAGCATCCGAGAATGGGCGTTATACGGTCTCCGCCGGACTTTGCCGTGGCGAGTGGATCTATACCGCCTGGCGCTGCAATACCTCGCCAGGCACACCGTTAGGCTACCGAAAGAAAGCCGCGGCGTGCCGAGCGATTTGCGAAGCCGACTCGAAGGCCAGCGGCGCAGCGACCATGCCCCTGACGACGGATGCGGCCGCACAGGATCTTGTCCATGAACAGCCCGCTTGAACTGACCCGTCAGGAAATCGAATTGACGGTCTGGCGCCACCTTGAGAGCGGCCACGAACCGCTTGAGGGCCATGAGCCCGACGCGTTTGCGGACCACGGCGTCTATGTCGTCGCTGACGTCCGCGGCTACACACTTCTGCACGGCACCACGCCCTTGGGCAACGAATTGAGCTTGCTCGTCAACTGGGTCTGCCATGGCGAGAAGAACTACCACCTGCCGGGCATGTCCCTATATCACCCCCCGGTACCCGATCTGGTCATGCGCCCAAGCTTGACGCTGCTCGAGTTCGCGATCGTGATCGATGTCGAAGGACGCGTGTTGAACACGTCAGAGCTGGCGCGCGTGCTGGCCACCAGCATCTGGTCATCGAAGTGGCTCAAAAAAGCCGTAGCCTGCCTACCACGCAATCCGCACATCGTGACCCGGAAGCACGCGGCCGAGCGCGTTCTGACGCAAATCGACTGAGCGAAGACGAACCGATGCGGCCGCCCGCGTCGCACGTGTCAAAACCGGCATGGGCTCCGACTGGCAGCCCTACATCTGGGAGCGTGTCATCGGAGGTGTACTGATTACTGGCTGCAAGACCCGCCCGAAGCAATCCGGGCCGAACACGGGCACGCCGATGTTTCTGATCCGCCAGGACAACTATCGCGCCCTGGTCACGCACGAGGCGATCGACCGCATGCTCGAACAGGCCAAAGTCAGCGCCTGAGCACTCGCAGCCGCGCCTGGGTCTGGCTCACAATGCGCATGGATTATTCTTGCATCCTCTCGACATGAACCACGACACACCAATGGCCGAGGTCATCGCCGGCATGGCCCGGGCCGAACATGAAGCCTGCTACGAGTTCGTGCGTCGCCAGACACGCGAAGATCAGCAGGCCCTCGAGACCGGGGCGATCGCGTTGCGGGATATCGCCACCGATCTGCGCGCTCGCGATGTCGCAAACCTAATGGCGTGGAAATTTCCCGAGTATTACGATCCCGTGCCTGAGGGGCTGCTCAAGCAGGCTCTCAACGGCGCGGCCGACAACGACATTGTGCGCATGCGCGCCGCGCTCGAGCCTATGGCGTTTGCTGATCTGTGCGCCATGGCCACCGCGGCGGAGTATCTACGTCAGGCGGCCGAGCACCTGCGCCTTTACGGTGGCCACGGGCACACGGCAAAGCCGCAGCGCGAGCTCATCTGAGAAAATTTTTAAGCATTTTTGTTCAAAAATGCGACCGCTTGAAACGCCCGCCACATAAGGCTTTGCGCCGATCGCCCATGCGAGTTCCGCGCGGGAATTTCTGCCACGGACAGACCCAATGAAACTCTCCGAGCTGCGCACAGCGATCGCGTTCTATCGCGGACAAATCCGCGCACAGGTCAACCGGGATCCGATCTACGCCGACGATTACATCATCGTGATTCGCTTTGGTAGCAACGAATGGGCGGTGGTGGAGACCGGCGCTGGCGCGTACCGGACCTTCAAGACGGTCGATGCAGCCATCCGCGTGGTTCGCCAGCTCGGCCTGTCCCATGCCGAAGTCGAAACACGCCCACGATAAGCCGCCGACTGTCCGAGCCGAACAGGACATCAGGAACGCGTCCTCACACAACCCGCATTTTCAGATGGGCAAGCCCACCACGACTGGCGACTAGTCAGATTCCAGATCTCTGATCGGTGTTCTCGCAGCGCGTGCACAAGTGCGCGTTTTACGGGGCTTGCACAATCCGCTGACCGTGGAGAATGGAACCCATCAACAGATCAACGGGCCGGCCCCAGCCAATAACCGGGGTGGGACAAGCTGGAGGGTGTCCCGGTCGTCATAGCCGAATAACCGCCAGCAGTCAGAGAGCAGGTCTGCTCCCATATAGCACCTCCACCTGCGAGATCTGACCGGTTTGCCTCGTCATCGGCACGCCCCGCTGGCGCTGGGCGGCACGACCATCACGTCGGCGCCGCTCAGCGTGCAGCCTCTAATCGAAGGAAGCGCTATGGACGATCAGACTGACAACGAATCCATCGACACACGGCTCGCTGAGATCCATGACGCGCATGCCCAGGTCGTGCGCAGCATGCCCGGCTTTCGAGAGCGCGAAGGCCAGTGTCAGATGATTGACGAGATCGCCTACACGCTACTGGGCGGCACCGCGTCGCCACTCATCGCGATCGAGGGCCAGACCGGAACTGGCAAGACGCTGGGCTATCTCCTCCCGGCGATCCCTGCCGCCCAGGCTCGCGAGAAGTCTTTAATCGTGTCCACGGCCACAACGTCGCTTCAAAGCCAGCTGATGCGCAATGAGCTGCCGGCGCTGGCGAAGCATTCTGGCCTTCAATTCACCGCGGTGCTCGCAAAAGGCCGTTCTCGCTATGCTTGTCCCTTCCGACTGGAGACAGCGCTCGCCCAGGGCGGCGGACACGCAGACATGTTCGGCCCTGACGCCGACCTGCCGGATACCACGGGCGGTTTCAGTCCCGACGAGAAACAGATCGCGCTACTGGCTGATCTTCAACTTCAGCTGACCACCGGCGAATGGAGTGGCTGCAAGGACGAGCTCGAGGATGAGATCGAGTCGCGCCTATGGGGCGCGATATCGAGCACGCCGCACAGCTGCACGGGCCCGAATCAGTGCGCCCCAATGGGCTTGTGCCCGTTTCATCGCTCTCGTGCGGCCATGCGCGACGCCGACGTGATCGTGGCCAACCACGATCTCGTACTGTCGGATGTCTTTCTCGGCGGCGGCGTAGTGCTGCCCGATCCAAAAGACACGTTCTATATCTTCGACGAGGGCCATCACCTACCTGAAAAGGCCGTAGAGCACGGTTCGGCGCGTAGTTCGATCGGTGCCATGCGTGAGCATATGCGATCGCTACAGCGGCTGCTGCCGAAACTTCCGGCCCATATCGCGCGCCCGGATATCCGCGAATCCGCCAAAGACGCCGAATCAGCGCTCAAGGCACTGACCGATGCCTATGGAGAGCTCCCATTCACCCAGGATCGTGACGAGCTGTTTCGCTATCGGGCGCCGCACGGCAAGCTGTCGGCCCCGGTTCGTGAGGCCGCAAGCGCGTTGCACGGCGAGATGGCCGTTCTCTGGGAAGTGGCCCACGACATGGCCGACGAACTCGACGATAAGGAAGGTAGCGCCGGCGCACAGCATATCGCTCGTTTGCTCGCCCCTGAAATGGGTAAGCTCGCCGGACTGCTGGAGAACGATCTGCGCTTGCTTCGTCTGCTCAAGATCGAGCAACCCGACGATGCCCCGCCGATCGCGCGCTGGGCCGAACGCGACGTCAATGAGCTGTGGCTGGAAGCCGCGCCGGTGACGGCCGCGCCGATGCTGCGCATGATGCTCTGGGACAAATGTGCGGGTGCCGTGATCACCTCAGCGACGCTGACCTCGCTTAACCGCTGGTCACGCTTCCGGGCAAAAGCAGGCCTGAGCGGCAGCGACGGTACCCGCTATCTGCGTCTGCTCTCGCCGTTCGACTATCCCCGCATTGCAGAGCTGCGGGTGCCCTGGATGAAGCACGACGGCGGCCAGGCGACAGGTCACACCGAGGAGATCAAGTCGATGATGCCGTCGCTTTTGGCGCATTGTTCGACCGGGACACTCGTACTGTTCGCCTCGTGGTATCAACTAAACGCCGTCTATAAGAGCCTGCCGGCATCAGAGAAGAAGCGTGTGCTTTGTCAGGGAAAACTCAGCCGCGACACGCTCGTAACGCGCCATCGCAGGGCGGTCGCCGCGGGCAAAGCCAGTGTCATTTTCGGCCTGGCAAGCATGGCCGAGGGTGTTGATCTGTCCGGCTCGGCCTGCGAGCACGTGATCATCGCCAAACTCCCGTTCGCCCCCCCGACGTCGCCAATCGAAGCCACGCGCGCAGAGTGGCTGGAGAAACATGGCAAGAACCCGTTCATGACCATGGCCGTGCCGGACGCCTCACTCAAGCTCATCCAGGCCTGTGGCCGTCTGATTCGGTGCGAGACCGATCAGGGACGCATCACACTGCTGGATCGACGGATCGTGACCAAACGCTACGGCAAGCAGCTGCTGGATTCGCTGCCACCGTTTCACCAGAGCATCGACCGCAAACCACCCCACGTAACTCACAACACCCGTCAAGCTGCACTCGCCTGACAGAAAGCCATAGCAGGGCCTAGGAAATGACCAAGAACATCGACCAGCTGCCGCCGAACAGTGCTGGCCCGGCCTCGGTACTCTCGAGCCATTCGACCGCACTGCAACGCGCGGCCGTGCGAGTGTCCGAATCATTCCTGCTCCTGGCGGTTTTTGCTGTCGTGGTCGGACCTGTCTATGCCATGACTCTGTGGCTTGTACCGCAGGGACTGGGCAGTCAGCTGGCGCTGTATCTGCTCGCCACCATGAGCTATGTCGCGATGGTAGTCGCGGGCATAGTGCTCATCGATGCAGAGGGACGGCGGGAATCACCCAAGGGCCGGAGTCGTCTTACGACCCGATGGTCCCTGGTTCGTGCCGAGGTCGCTAGGACGGTGCTCTTGAGCTGGGTCATTTTCGCCGGCATCGACGCTGTGACCTATATTGGCTCCAGTCTTGTAGGGATCCAGCTACAGGGAACCCCCTATAGCGATGATTTGGTGTACTACGCGACCGGCGGTGCGGCGCTGATGGCATGGGTCAGTCACATGCGCGGCAGCGTCCATCTGCCGCAGCTGATGATGATCTGCCGTGATCGGCCGGTGGCGGTACTGCGTGAAACGCTCATTACGCGCGCAAAACGACGATACGATGCACCGGTCACCTTCGGTTTGATTCTCCCGTTAGTGGTGGCGATTGCAGCCAGTCAGAGCATGCCATTGGTGTCCGTATTCGCCTGGCTGCATACCGCATGGTATCTGCACGTCACATTGACGAAGGCATGGCTTGCCAAACCAGTTTTGCCAGCCGCGTAGCATTTACCTACGGTGAGTAGAGTTCTACCGCTTCAGTGCGGATAGCAAAGACATCGAGGTGCGGCCGCTGAGCAATCGCACCGCATTCTCTCGGTCGTAGTCATCCGAAGCTCTCACGAACGCAAGATCACGCTCAAGCGCTTCGCTATGACGACGAAGCTGATGGCGTGCCAGTTGAGCCATCCATGCAACGAACATGGCAATGCAGGCCATGATCGGTGCCATGAACATGAGCAATAGCACCGCCGCAACACTCATTACGGTGACGAAGAGCAAGGTCGTTCGGCACACGTTGATCGCGCTCTTACGTTGCCTGGCGCTGAATAAGACTTCTCTCGGTCATGGCCGATCCTTAGCGAATACCAACTTGCCCTACATTGCCTCTCCTTCTTCGCATAGAGCGGGCGTAAAGCACTCAATCCGAGCGTTTTTCGGCCCCACCGGGCAATCCAGGTCGACGAGCATCTGTTGAGGATTCATCCACCATCCGTCTTATGCTCTCCCTCGTCGTGGTTGGCATCGTCGTTGTCTGCATCATCACGCGCGGCGTTCGCATCGTCTTCGCACTCGCATTGATCGGCCTGATCTATTACGGCCTCCACCACGGTATCGACCTGGACAACGTGACAGAATTTGCTCTGAGCGTAGCTTCTCAGGCTACCAGCGCGCTCTCGTCGATCGATCCGGTGACTTGGCTCCAATCACTGCTACAGACTGGAGCCGAATGAATCGAATGGTCTCGATCGCCATCCCTCTTTTTGTCTGGGCCGCGGCGTGCCTTGTTGTGTTCGGCGTGCCATTGCTTGCGCTGAATTTCCTGCACGAACTGCTGGCTAGCAATCAGGCCGCCTTGTCAGTGGTACTTGACCCAGCATGGGCGATGCTTGACGTGCTGGGTTACCACTCGGCGACCGGTCGCCTGTCGATACATGACACTGTGCTTGATGCAGCCCTGTATGGATCGATCACGGCCTGCATCGCGATCTTCGCGATCCTCCTCCTAATCCATGGGCTCACGCCGCTGAAGTGGCAGATCCAGGCCATGGGGTCAATCACCCGTATTCAGGCATCTACGGCGTTGCACGATGACTGTGCAGCGTTGGCCGCCATGGCTGGCCAACCCATGCCGTCGCTTTGGCTGTTGAACAGCCCTCGAATCAACGCCTGGGTCTACAGCGCCCCGGGCGGCCGGCGCGCCGTCTTACTTACTGACGGGCTCGTTAATCAGCTTCGCGCTGATCAACTCCGCTGGGTATTCGCTCATGAACTGGGTCATCTGGCACACGGTGATGCCGCCGGCGCCGGGCTGTGGGCGGCCGGCACTCAATGCCTGAAACTGCTTGATCGCATCCGTACGCTTATCGTCTTCTGGACCCTGCGCTCGATCGCGCGCTTGCCGGTGTTATGTCTGCTGCATCCCCCGATTGCGCTGGCCATGCGAGTCATGGTCGTACTGGCGCGAATGATCGAACGGTTTCTCTGGGCTGCCCTAGTGTGTGTCAGTCGCGTATGGAATCGACATGCTGAGTTTCGCGCTGACGTCTATGCGTCAGAGCTCATCGGCCCAGAACCGGGGGCCGAGCTGCTTCAGCAGTTAGCGCGTACCGGCAGCCCACTTCTGGCGGATCTCATCGGGTCACATCCTTCGCATTCACGTCGAATTCAGGCCCTGATAAAGCGCCATCGACGAGTCGACAGTCGCCCACCAACCCATTGATTCACGCGCCTGATCTTAATCTGGTCAACGCCGCAGCCGATGATTATATTTACGCCGCCGCAAAGGCATTACACATGGGGGAAAGTAATAGTGAGTCGTTTCGCTCTTGGATTTGCTGGTGTGCTCGCCGGCTCTTTATTGGCTGGTTGCGCTGCGATGCAACCGAAAACCGTACAGATGAACAGCCCATTCGATGCTGAAAAAGCCCAGCAAATGCTCAAACCAGGGCCCAATACGATCACTGGTAGCGCAGTGATTCGCCAGTCCGGAGGCGGGGTCGTGACCTGTGCCGGAAACCCCGTCTACCTTGTTCCGTCGACTGAGTACGCGACCCAACGGATCCGGGCGATTTATGGAAACGGATATAAGGGATACGTTCCAGCCGCGGGATACCGGAAGATCGAGTTCATTCCGGACGAGCCGGGTTATAACAAATACACACGACAAACCAGCTGCGATGCGCAGGGCAACTTTGAGTTCACCAGCGTTGCTGATGGCTATTTCTATGTCACCACGGCTATTACCTGGAGCGTCAACTATGTCGCTCAGGGTGGCGCGTTGATGCAATACGTAGATGTAAGGGGCGGTGAAACCGAGAAGGTTGTGCTATCACCGTAGACAAGAGCGTCGAAGATGTTGAAGCCCGGCCTACGCCCGGGCTTTTTTTTGCGCCATACCATGCAAAAATCGCGATATTTGACGCTTTGCGCAGTCTCTGTTGGCGTGATCGTTAGATAGAATCGACGCTGTTCTCTCGTCCATCTCGGACGACGCGCCGCCTTCGCGCAAAACGTGGCCACGGCAGCTGACCGTGTAATAAGCACAGCAATCCAGCCACCCAGCGGGGTCATCAACCCGTTGGGGCATGGTGCCTGTTGGGTTATTAATCCATTGTTTAGACAGGAGTAATCATCATGCAACGAGGCATCAACAAAGCCATTCTAGTCGGCAACCTCGGCGCCGATCCGGAAGTTCGATACACCGCCGGCGGCACTGCTGTCGCCAACGTCACCCTTGCGACCTCCGATACATGGAAAGACAAATCCACGGGCGAGTCGCAGGAGCGAACCGAATGGCATCGCGTCGTTTTGTTCAACCGTCTGGGCGAAATCGCGGGCGAGTATCTGCGTAAAGGTTCCAAGATCTACGTTGAGGGTCGTCTTCAGACCCGCAAATGGCAGAACAAGGATGGCGTCGATCAGTACACGACTGAGGTGATCGCCAACGATATGCAGATGCTCGACAGCCGATCGTCGTCACGTTCTGACGAGAATCAGCAGCAAGGTGCACCGCAAAATCGCGTACAGCGCCCGTCGCAGCAGCCTCGCCAACAAGCACCGCAGCAACAACGCCAGCCGGCGTTCGCGGGTGGTTTCGGCGAAGACGAAGAGGATGACATCCCCTTCTAGCAGTTACTAATGCTGCTTCGTTTATTCTAACCACCTGATTTTTCAGGACATTAAACCCCCGAGGGGCGCACCAGCCCCCGTGGGGCTGGTGTGCCTTCATTTAGCTATGGAGTCACACCATGACAGCCAGTAACCAGAAAGTCCTGCTCGGCTTCGACGATGAAGGCGAAGCAATTCAGTACCGCAAGCTCTCATCTCGTCTGCCTTCGTTCCTCGAGGCGTATCCGCCGAGTCAGGATTACCAGGTGCGGATCGAATATCTCGATCCGATTGAAGCAAAGCCAGGGCTCAGCGCTCTATACCAGACCGCGATCGCGGGTGGCCATAACCCGGCCGATATCGGTCTACCGCCGATCACCGGCAATACGATGATCTTTCGGGCCGAGCTTGTGAGCCCTAACGATAAGATCATCGGTTCGGCATCGGCACTTGTGCTGATTCAGGAATATAAGGACTGGGAAAAAGGCGAAACTGCGGCACGCCAGCGACTGTTGGCATCGCTGGGTTTCGGGGGCGAGGTGTTCGATAACGATGAGGGTCGAGACCAACGTGGTCAGGGATTCACACCGGCACCGGTACCAGCCGCCGCTCCCAGTGATAAATCCTCATCGGCTGCTGTCGTTCCAATCAAGGGCAAGTCGCAGCCGACACCGGCTGTAGTCGAGCCGTCCGTGGAATCCACCTCCCAGAAGCCACAGGCGGCAACGGAGAGTTCGATACCGCAGGCGCTGGTCCGCCAGATCGACCATCAATCCGCACTCAAAGGGATCGATGTGCCCGAATATTCGAACCATGCCGAAGCCAAGGCAGTACTCAAGCAGCTGATCCAGAGCTAGGCCTACCTACCCACCGCCCGTGGAGTGTTTTATGCACCTCCCGGGCGGGGGAGGTGCGTCTGCTAGGAGCAGTCATGAGCACTAGAACCTATCGACCGTCGGGTGTTCTCAAGTTCGAGGATTGCCCGCGGGCTTTTTACTATCAGTACGTGGAAGGGATCCGATCCGTCGGAGTTTCTTCAAACCTTGTGTTTGGTACCGCTGTGCATACGGCTGTCACCGGCTACCTCGATGGCAGCGTCTCAGATCCGGAAACGAAGTTTCGTGAGGAGTGGGCCGCAGGCATCGAGAAAGCCGAAGTTCACTACACATCGAGATTTGGTCCTGATGACCTGGAGGCGATCGGCGCCTCGTTATGCGATCAATTTCCTGAAGCATGGCAGGACACCGGCCTGGTGCCCTTGGTCGATGCCCAGGGCCCGGTCATCGAACGGCGATTCAAAGCCGAAGTCGCGCCTTCCGTGTACCTAAGCGGCCAGCTCGATATTGCGGCGATGAATTGTGACGGTGATGTTCAACTGGTTGACGTCAAAACGCCCGCAAGCGTCCCTGACGTGATCTGGCAATCGGACCAGTTGACTGGGTATCAATTACTCATCGAAGAGCATAAGCAGGAGCTGGGTATCGAGTCTGTTACGAAGGTTGGCTTCATGAACCTTCTCAAGCGCAAGGTTCCTACCGGCAAGAGCCGGAGCAAGGGACCGGAGATCCAGCCCATCGAGTTCCTACCCGCACGTAAGAGTGAGGATGTGCTCGAGTACAAGCAGAAAATCCGTTGGATGGATGAGGATGTTGTCAAAGGACGCTTTCCACGCCGCGGTCGTATGGCCCACAACACACCTTGTGGCATGTGCGACTTCGCCGGGTTGTGCCTGAATGGCGACTGGGAAGGACTCGAGCAACCACAGCAACAAGCCGTGGCCAATCTGGTCTGATCGATCGAACGCCCAGGACGTTCGATCAACATAAAGGGCGCCTCTGGGGCGCCCTTTTTTATTGCTGTTCGTCGTGCAGCCGGTTGAGTAAGTTTCGCCAGACCTTTCCCGCCTGGTTAAAGTCGCTCCAATCGATGCGCGAGTAGTCACCTTCAGGGTCGATGCGCGACACGAGCGTCTTGACCACCTCGCCGCTGTGAGCGCGCCCCATGTTCACATGAGACGGTGGCCGCCCCTTCTTGCGTTTCGGCGCTGGCTCAGGCTCGACATGGGTCTGCGCGGTACGTGCAGCCGAACGCCGTTGCGGCATCATGTCCTCGAAGTCTTGAGTCTCGATGCGCTGTTTGCGTTCGTGTCCGTGCAGCTTGGTCAGCTGCTCTGCAATCGTGATATTCGGTACCTGGTCACGCAACACAGCATCGCGTAGATCTGCTGGCCCTGTTATCACAGACCACCAGCGATAGGCTTGCGTTTTCGGAATGCGAACAGTCTCTTGCAGCTCGACTCCGCTGAGGATGGGCGAGCCGGCCGCTTCACGTTCGTCCAAAATGTTGAGCAAGCCCCGAAGCATCGCAGAGGCGGTCAGGTTGCGACGATGCACGTTTTCAATCAGATGGCGCGTTGCATTGCCGCTGGGCTTTTCCGGATAGACCATGACCTGCATTTCGTCGAGCCCAGCGAGCTGACAAGCCCACCAGCGCCGTTCGCCTGCCATGAGTTCGATAAGGCCCGTGCCGACGCGGTAGCCCAAGCCAGGTTGAAGCTGGCCATGGTCGCGTATGGTGAGTGCCAAATCGTTTATGTACTCAGCCTCCTCGCGCATAGCGGGGTCTTCGATGCCCTCCGGATTCGAAAGTTTCTCGAGCGTAATATCGAGCTTGCGAGCGTTTTTCGGCGAGGGCCGGATATCGTCAATCGGGACGTAGACCAGCGTTGCCTTCGCATCCCAATCCTTCGCAAGATGATCGCCCGTTTCGTTCAAGCCTGAATCCGATCGGCTAATCGTTTCAGCTTTACCCTTTAGGGGCGAGACGGATTTACCTCTAAGCATTGTCATTCTCCGGGAAGAGCCGGTTTTCCAAAGCGACGCACCAGGGTTCGATAACCCTCCGTGCCGGATTGCTCGGACGCAAAGCGAATACAGACCGTGGCAGCAAACCTCGAACGTCGCGTTCGGCATAAGCGGCGCGGTTCGGTATCAGCGTTTCATTGAGATGTGGCGCCAGACCCGGCGAATCCTTTAGCTGCTTCAGTAGACCGTTATGGAGGCTTCGCACCTTCTGGTACTTGTTGACCTGCAACCCCAAGAGCTCAAGCGGATTATCCGACGCGCGCTCACGCTGTTCTTCAACCACCATGCCGATCACCGCATCAAGACCGTCGACGCATTGCTGTTCAAGTTCAACGGGGATGAGCGTATGGGTCGACGCCTTGATCACCCCGCGCATCAGAGATGATTCCATCGGACCCGTATCGAATATAACCATGTCGTATTCGGCGCTCAGCATTTCATCGCTAAAGAATTTTGCGATCGTACCCTCGATACTTTCGCGAACGTTGACGTCCTTTGCTTCTCTTACATTTAGAAGCTCCCGGCTGTCAGCCGGCAGCAGATCTAATCGTCCGTTCGGCAACTCCTCGAGCTGGTACTGGTAGATCACCCGATCAGGATAAAAGATATCCGCGGATGACGATCGACCGTTCCAGTCGGCGAGCGCTGGGTCTGTTGGATCAAAGTCGGGATTCCGTGGAGGCCTCTTGTACCGACCAGACGAAACCCTGTTCATAGGTAGATATAGAGAACTCAGCGAACATTGGTCATCAAAATCGACGATCAGAACTCGGTGATTCCGGGAGAACCATTCGGCCAGGATGCGAACGAGCGTGGTCTTACCAACGCCCCCTTTTCGTTGCGGCAATGAGAGTCTGATCACGTCGTTCCTTCCAGAATTTTAGGGTATTTTTGAACAAAAATACCGGGTTTTAACTCATTGTTACTAAAGACGTATTTCTGATTTTCAAATAAGTCCCGCGCGGAACTCGACCGCCAAATGTTCCACGTAGAACATCGCGCAATCCTACGTTTAAGGGCTTTCAGACCTTTAGATTCGCCTCCGTCCGCAAATCGACAATAGCGACGCCCTGCTCTAGCGCGCACCGGTTCTCGTCGTCTTTTGTCGGCGCAGGTAGGACATGCGTACGAACAAATGTTCTGAAGTGCGCAGTCACCATGGGTGCGTCCTCGTTCTTGGTGTAGCGCTTCATCAGCAACGGCGTGCATTTGAGTACCTCCTCATAAAACCGGTCCCAGGTCTGTTGGTACTCGTTACTCGTTGCACTGTTCACCCACTCCTGGAAACGCCAAGCGGGAAAGATATTGTTGTTGAACTCAGCGAGCTTTTCTCGGGCAGCCTTTCGGCGCTCATCATCGTTGTTTCGCTCGTTTGTAGTTTTTTCATTGCCTGAGAGCGCGATGATCGCATCGTAATCAATGTCCTTGGGTCTGTAGTCGCCTTTCAACGCGTTGAACGTGTACCCGGGTACCCCCTTGCTACGGATCTTGCCGGCCCTAATTCGTTCTGAAACGACTAGGAGATTGTCGTAAATATACTGATCGTCGTATTCGTCCAGCATGTTGACGGCGGTATTGCGCTCCAAACCAAAGGCAAGAAGAGCCTCATATGTAGGAAGTCGATCAGCGACTATCTCATCGCTCACATCGGCTGCGAGCAACGGCGGCATCGGTGGGCCGTCGTAGTCGGTGTTTTCCAGAACGATGAACTGAATTGCTAAGACTTCGTGGCCGTGCTTCTTCAAGATCGGCTCGACAAAGATCTCCGTGGTCTCGTTGATCTCCTTGACCGAAGGCTTGACGACATCTCTGTTTAGTATTTTGAATTCTGGATATCGTCCCGACACTCCCATGAGAGCCCGGAATGTATCTAACGACCAGGCCCGTGTACGACCGAGATCGCGATAACGTGCACAGTTCTCGTATAACGCGAGGCTTTGCTTTCTGACTAGTTGGTGCTGTACCGAATAGTTAATTCGTGCAAAGACTTCAGGATCGAGAATGCTTTCGACAATCTCAACGGAATACGAATATTTGATGATGTCGTCGACCATCTCATAGCCGGCGAGCCAGCTCGAACCGCCTAGGCGTTGACGAAGGTTCTCATCGATGTAGTTCCACTCAACAGTTTTCTTCAGCAAACCGTTAAGTATTCGCCGCAGGTTATTCGTGCTTTGCCTCGAGCCGGTAACCAGCTTCGCGAACTGATTCCGGTCGATCCAGTGCTGACGAACACCGCCACCGAAATTCTCACTATCGGCGTGGAGTGACATCGCATTGGCAAGCAGCACATTGACTGCAATCCGTTCTTTGGCTGTCAGTGGTGCTGCCGAGTGAACAGCTCCAACGTGTTTCCGAAGGATCGTAGCCTTCTGCATCCCTGGTAACGTGATTTGTGTCGGCATGGTGAGAACTATTCTTTGTGTGATATCACCTCAGCGTGATGTTACACGTCTACCATAGAAGAGCAATGAGTTGTTGAACGGAAAATCTCACCTCATCCGTCTTTTTCGGCGGAGCTGTATGACAGCAAGCGATTGATTCTTTGCAGTCGATCTTCGATGAGCTTTTAAAACGGCTGCTTGCTAGCTGTATCTAACCTATCTCTTAAGCAACTTATATATAACTATAGCGTCTCAAAAACACATACAAGACAATGAGTTACGATAATTCAGGTGAGAAGAATTTCACGCGTGAGTGAGAGGAATCACACACTTTTCAAAATGGAGTGAGAACAATCCCGCGCCTGGGTGATAAGAATTGCACGTCTGGTCTTGCAGGTGAGTAAAATTCTACGCATTGGTGAGAGCAATTCCACGCGTGGGTGATACGAATCCCACGCTGCGTCTGTTCAGTCGCTAGCCGGATATAAGTAGGCGGCTTAAATTCAGGCGATATGGGATTTTTACGTTCGCGAATACGTGTAAGCTATTGAAAAATCAGCAACTTCATAACAGCGAGATAGCGTAGCGTGCATCGGACACTGTGAAGGTGATAGAAATTTCACGCTTTCGATTAGGTGAGTATTTTTCCACGCCTTGTTCGTGGTGAGAGGAATTACACACACTTGTGGTGAGAAGATTTACACAGCAACGAAGGTGAGAGGAGTTACACGCCTAACTGGAGGTGATAGAAATTCCACAGGATCCCGAAGTGAGACGAATTACACGGTCGATAGGGTGAGTAGAATATAGAGCAACTGGAAGTGAGAGCTTTTCCACACCTTATTGAGTGAGAAGCATTCCACATTCGCGAAAGTTGCATATATGAGCGCTTTGCCTGGTCACTGCTGACGATCAGTTCCGATAGAGTGTTGGCTCCTACGCGTTCTCAATGAACGCCACGCTGCTCGCGTGTAAAACCGCAGCCACGGCAGCTGACCGCGTACCAAGTACAGCAACTATTACCCCGACGGGACAGATGTTCCCGGTGGGGGGCATGTGTTTCCAAGGGCCACTAAGCCATCAGGAGTAATGCATATGTCAGAGATTTATCTTACTTTCGACAACACCAACGGTACCCAGAAATTCTGGACAGGCCGTACGGATCCTTCGACCGGCCGCGTCGTAATCGAACACGGCAAGGTAGGGGCCAGACCCCGCACGATCGAGATTCCGAAGGAACGTTTTTCGGAGCCGACGCCGGAACTTGAAATGCACGCTCGGGCGCGCAAAAAGCTCAACGAGGGCTACTATGAGGACAGCCCTCTACAGAGCACCCCGGTAACGCCTAGCCCCCAATCTTCGGCAAAGCCAGTGCCGAAGTCGGTAGACATACATGCCGCACTCAGCTCAGGTGATCAAGCGGGTGGGTGGTTCTTTTAACCCGGCAAGCCATAGCGTTCGCAACGAACGCCATATACCCAGGCATCAGTCATGGGTTCATCCCGACCGCTGTGCATACGTCCCATTGGGGCCTGTGTCCACGGTCCTACAATCGATAGGTACATAGCAATGGACAGTGTTACGCTGATCTATACCTATCCCGACGGGCGCAAGAAGTACTGGCGCGGAATGGTCGATCATCGACGAAGCGAGGTCGTTTTGGAGTACAGCGAGGCAACGCGTCGCGTACGTCAGACGGTTATCGACCAGGCGCGGCTCAAGAAGCCTACGCTCGAGCTTGAGTTGGAGTGGAGAGCCCAGAAGAAACTCCGTAAGGGTTACGTCCACCTCCAGGTCGAACAGTACGACGAGAACGATCCCGACGATTCATCAGCCTCGGAGTCCTCCATGCCCGCGTCGGCGAGTATGGCTCGGGTGCTGGCGTTGGTGAACGCAGATGATTGCGATGCGGATTGGTTCTTCTAGCCAGACCCAGCGGCTGATAGGTACGACAGGGGCAGGGCGGCGAAACTACGCTTTATCGGCGTTTATCCCGCCCCGCATTCTGCTCGCGCGCTCCTAAGCTCTAGGTTCTTCTCGTCCTTTTCGGACGACACGCTGCCCGCGTGTAAAGCCGGGTATCGGCAGCTGACCGATTCACAAGCGCAGCATCCCAAGCCTTCCCGTCGGGGACGTATTCCCCCGATGGGGGCGTGCGTCTTCTGTTCGGGTTCAATCTGTTCAGGAGACTGTTATGACTACTCAGCGTTTTTCGGTTCGCCATACCTTCGATATCGACGCCCCGGACGGGATCGAGGTCGCAGGCCTGGCACAAGCCGGCATGTTTACCCCGGCTGTGGATACCAACTACAAGTTCCGCAAGTCGGTGGTATCTGATGTTCTGGCCTGGTTGCAGTTCTCGGATGAGCCGCTCTACATCACGGGCCCCACGGGTTCCGGTAAGTCGAGTCTCGTCTGCCAGGTCGCGGCCCGTTTGAACCTCTCGGTCCAGAGGGTGACGGCGCACTCGCGTCTGGAAGCCCCCGAACTCATTGGGCATCACACCCTCGTCGATGGTGACATGATGTTTGTGGACGGGCCGTTGACCACGGCCATGCGATACGGGCACTTATTCTTGCTCGATGAGATCGATCTGCTCGACCCGGCAACGGCTGCTGGTTTGAACGGGATTCTGGAGGGAGACCCTCTGATGATTCCGGAAAACGGCGGCGAGATAGTCAAGCCGGCCGACGGGTTTCGCTTCGTGGCAACCGGCAATACGGCCGGTGGTGGCGATCGAAATGGCATGTTCCAAGGCACCATGCGCCAGAATATGGCGTTCATGGATCGCTTCTGGATGATGGAAGTGGGTTATCCCGAACAAGCTGATGAGGAGTCGATCCTCGAAACGACAGCACCGGGTTTGCCAGAGGTGGTTCGTGCACCGCTGGTGGAAACTGCTAATACGATCCGTCAGGCCTTCATGGGTGATGGCCGGGGTGATGCGCCGCCGCTCGATGTCACGATGTCCACCCGTACACTCGTACGTTGGGCACAGATGATCACGATGTTTCGTGGTCTGAGTCGTCAGGGTATCAATCCTGTCTCGCATGCACTGGATCGTGCGTTAGCGTACAAGGCTTCGCCCGAGAGCCGTGAAGCGTTGCACGAGATCGTTCAGCGTCACCTCGGTGATGGTGCGCTGTCATGAGCGTTGTGCGAATGATCCTCGAAAAGCCCGACCAGACCGTCTGGGTCTGGGAGGGCGAGGCTGATCGTGCGGGGGGCCGTGTCGTTATTCGACACGGCAACCTCGACGGCAAGCTTCAAAAGGTCGTCGTAGAACAGGGTAGTTTCACGCAGGACGATGCCGAGCTTGAGCTACAGCATCGTGTAGCCCAGAAATGGGCCGAAGGCTACGTGGAAGAAAGAGCTCTGGCCGACCATGTGAACAAGCCGGTTAAGGCTCCCGCCCGTAACGGGGAGTGGCCGGATGTCCACTTGATGCCCTCAATTTCGTTTCGCGATGCGAGCGAGCCGTCATCGACGGCGCAACCGCTCGATCTCGAGCGATCGATTGCTTCGATCGTCACGGGAGAGTTCGGACTGGATATCGCGCCGTTCTGGGGAGCCAGGCCACGAACCCTGTCGAGCGAAATGGACCTGTCCTTGCCCATGCTTATCTACGCCTGTGCGCTTGCGCAGCAAGATCTGGTGACCATGGCGGACGAGCAGGGGAACAGTCTTGACCCCGTAGCGTTCATCGATCGCTACTGGCTCGAAGACGTTGAACCGCGGATCAATACGATTCTGTCCGATCTCGGGCTGGTATCGATGCGCCGCGCCCTCGATCTCGCGTCAAGTGAGTCCGAGGAATGGTTCTTCTGACGCCTAGATAGACACGCCTGCCGTACCAGGTCAGTTCACGACACTGCCGGTACGGCGGCAGTGTCATCACGATCCCGACCGGGGAGTTCCACTCCCCGGCGCGGGGGTTCCCTGGTCAGTTTCGTGCACGGAGGTCATGCCTTGAGCACGCAACAGCTGGCTATGTTTCCCATCAATAAACGGCTCTATCACACGGCGACGCGCTTTGTTCGTCCTGCACGACGCAATGCCGATCGCCAGCGTGATATTCGGGCCTGCATGGAGTTCTTCCCCGAAGGCTCAGGTTGGCGCCAGGCCGTCGAGCTGGCCTGTCAGATCCAACACATCGAGCTCTAGGGAGGGAGCGACAAAAGCGAAGGGGCGCCGGTTAATCCGGCGCCTTTGTCCAATACTCGCGCGCGGGTATTCGACAAGGGTGTCAGTCCCTGCGGGACGAGCAGAAAGTGTCGAAAAGACACGCTTTGCGGCCCGTCACCGACAGCACCAACGCGCAGACTCGAAGGTGTTATCTCGTCCTTTTCGGACGACACGCTACCCGCGTGTAAAGCCGGGTCTCGATAGCTGATCGAGTCATAAAAGCAGCGCCAAAGCTCACCCATAGGGATGTCATCTGTCCCTATGGGACAGCTGCGTCCTCTGGGTGTTTTTCACCCAGGTTTCGCGCCCTGGGTCTTTTTTAGATCCGGGCTGCGCGAGCCCCAGGAGGTAGTAGTTGTGGAAACTCGTGTACTTGAAGAAGTGGTGGTCATTCATCCTGAAATCCACCTGTGGTCGGGCCGCAAGCGTCTGCGTCGTGAGGATCTCAAGAAGATCTCTGGCGATCAGCTGCCGCCGTCCGATCTGGCGTCTCTGGGGTCGAAGCGTATTTGCGATCCCAAGGACGTCTCCGTGTTCGAGAAGATCAAGCGTCGTGTCGAGCGTGACTGTCAGGAAGTGGGGATTCGCTTTCTGGGTGGCTACGCGATTCCCGAGCGTCGCTTCGATGAGCTGATTGGCAAGGTCAAGCAGAACGAGAGTGAGTTCAATGCCGCACGGCAGGACTTTCTCCAGCGCTATGACCAGTCGATCGAAGGCTGGGTGCGATCCCACTCCCAGTGGGCAGAGGTCATCCGGCGTGCTGTAAGCCCGTTGGGTGTCGTCGAGCGGCAACTGCGTTTCGACTTTCAGGTCTTCCGGGTGCAGCCGCTGGCGTCGTATGAAGCCGGACCCGAGGAAACAGGCATGCAGCGCAAGCTGGATAGCCTGCCGGCCAAGCTGTTCCAGGAGGTCGCCACCGAAGCGGGTGTGGCGCTGGAGCAGACGTTCAAAGGGCGTAGCGAGATCACGCGTCGGGCACTGCGCCCGATTCGTCGTATTCGCGACAAGCTCGATGGACTGTCGTTTCTTGATGCTCGGGTTGCCCCGGTCGTCGAATGGATCGACGAGACGCTGGAGAGCGTGCCGAAAACCGGCCCGATCGAAGGCAAGACCCTCAACGACATTCAGGCCACGGTCTACGTGCTGGCCGACTCCGAAAAGCTCAAAGAGCTTGGGGCGTCGCGCTTGGCGCAAACGCCGGTCGATCTGGATGACGAGGATGAGGGCGACGATACCGAGTCCGTTACCGACATGGTGACGAACACGGTTACGCAGGAGCACGACACCGATAGCCAGCCGGCTGAGGTCGAGTCTTCCGACGAGGATGTGGAACAGGTCGAGCCTGAGCCGCAGCCATCCGAACCCGACGCCAATGTGTCGGTGCCGGATACCCACCAGGCCGAAAGCACCAACGTCGTTCCGTTCGTGGAAAGGGAAGTCGAGGACTCCGTAGAGGAGACCGAAGCTGAACCCCAACCCGCAGCGGTGGCTGGCTGGTTCTTCTAAGCCTTATCTCCCGCCGCACGCGGGCTGTGTTCATGCGAATGAACACGCCCCCGTGCGGGGGGCGTGTCTTTGGAGGGTATGTAGATGAGCAATCTCACGAAGTCGCTGCCGATCGTGGCGAAGATTCTGGGTGACAAGTACGGCGTTCGTGTCGCGATTGGCGGAGGCCGGGCGTGTACCGATGGCCAGACGATCTATCTGCCGGCACTGCCGGCCGACGATGAAAAGGCCGCGGTACTGGTTCGTGGTTATATCGACCATGAAGCGGCGCATGTGCGCTTCACTGAAGGCGGTCTTGAGGGGTCACCCCTTGAGCGTTCTTTGCAGAATATCCTCGAGGATATTCGTATCGAGCGTCGTATGGGCAAGCGTTTCCCCGGCTGCGTGAGCAACCTGGATCGCTTGGCTTCGACGCTGGTGGCCGATGGCATGTTCGAACGGCTGCATGACGACGCCCATCCGGGTGCGGTCTTGCAGGGTTATCTGCTACATCGAATGCGCCATGACGTGCTCGAACAGTCTGCGTTGCGTGATCTGGCTGACCATAGCGAATCGTTGTTCCACAAAGTCTTCTCGAAGGGGAAGGCTACGCGGATTTCGGCGATCGCCTGGCAGGCTGAAAACGCGGCTTCGACGGTCGAGGTCAAGGCGCTGGTGGGTCGTATTCTCGAATCCATGCAGGAGCCCGAGGAGGAAGAAGAGCCGGAGTCCGGCGATTCGCAGGATGCCACGCAACAGGCATCGGATACCTCTGAGGGGAAGCAGGATGACAGTCAGCAGTCAGGGCAGAGCGACGACTCGCAATCCGATGACTCGGGGGCGGATCAAAGCGATGCCTCGGGTGAGGACGGCGAGGATGATCAGAGTTCGAGTTCGCAGCAATCGCCGGCCGATGTGTCGGACGACGATCAAGCGGATGAGAGCCCATCGTCGAGTCAGGACAGCCACGGGCACGGTCGCGGACACGGTGGTCAGGACGACATCGAGGAAGCGGTCGAGCGTGCGTTGTCGGCTACAGAGCAAGACCTCATGGATGACGTGGCCAAGCAGGTCGCAGAGATGCTCGAGGAGCATGCGAGCGATTGTCCTTACGAAGCCGCTGTCGAGGTGGCTGAGGAGAGGAACGACCAAATCCGTGCGTTCGGTGTGATCAACGCCAAGGAAGCCCGCAAGGCGACCAACGCGCTGCGGTCACGTCTGGATGGTCTGATTCAGGCGTCAAAGCAACAGCGAAACCCGCCTCGCCGTACTGGGCGGCGGCTGGATTCGCGCTCGCTGGCTCGTCTGAGCTGTGGTGATACGCGGGTGTTCAAGTCTTCGAGTGAGCGCAAGGCCGTCAATACGGCGGTTCATGTGCTGCTCGATCGGTCTGGCTCCATGGGCCATCAGATCGCTACGGCTTGCGCCGCGGTGTATGCCACCGCAGTCGCTTTGGAAGGTATCTCTGGCGTGAATCTGGAAACCGCTGCGTTTCCGGTGAGTCAGGACGGTGTGAAAACGCTCACGCGCTTTGGTGAGCGGATTTGCATTGACGCCTACGAGATGGGCGTCGATGGATCCACGCCGATGGCCCAGGCGCTGTGGCATGTCGCATACAGGCTGGTGGCGCAGAAGCAGCCCCGCAAGATCGCTCTCGTGATCACCGATGGTGACCCGGACGATCGCGCGGCGACTGTGGACGTGATCGCTCGCATGGAAGCCGCTGGCATCGAGACGATCGGGATCGGGATTGGAAGTAACGCCAAAGAACATCTGTTCTCGCGTCACCGCAAGATCCTCTCGGTCGATGAGCTGCCGAACGCGCTATTCGGGTTGCTTGAGCAACCGCTGATGGCGCAGTCGGCTTGAACCAAGCCCCGGAGAAATCCGGGGCTCTTTTCCGAGTGCCGGGCGCCGGCATTGGGACAAGAGGGTGAAAGTAGCCGAAAAGCGCGTCTTTCCAGTCTGGGTACGCGATCGCCGCGTGCCAGACTGACAGTGTTCTCTCATCCCTTTGTGGATGACACGTCGCCGGCGTGTAAAACCCGGTCTCGATAGCTGGTCGAGTCATCAAAAGCAGCATCAAGCCAACCCTGGTCCGGGCGGACACGTATCGCCCCGGCTGGGGTGGCGCGTGGACGCCTTCGACGGGGTTTAACCCGCCCGATTCCAGGGCCTTCCAAAGCGCCCAAATCGGGTGTTTCGGCAGGCCCTGGTTTTGGGGTTTGTACTCGGAGGTGTTCTATGAAACAGAAGCTGGATGTTCGCCACGTTGCGAGCGTTGCTGAAAACAAGTGGGCCGAGATCTTCAATGTCCTGGCCCCTGATTTGGAAGATGCGATCGCGCGTCCCGGCCGTCACGGGCCTTGCCCGTTGCACGGTGGCACGGACGGCTTTCGTTTGTTCCGGGATGTCCACAAGACCGGTGGCGGGATCTGTAATCAGTGTGGGCCGTTTGCTGACGGTTTTGCCTTGATTCAGAGCCTCAATGGATGGCGTTTTCGTGAAACGCTGGAAGCGGTAGCGGCCTGTGTCGGTATCGAACGCAGTGATTCTCGTAATATCCCGCCAGTGCGTCGTCGGCAGTTTCGTGAAATCGAGACGACCCATGACGCAGCTCAGGCTCGCCGCAAACTGCGGCAGGTCTGGGAAGCTAGCGTGTCCTTGCATGACCCGAGCGCCGCGCCTTTGCGGCGTTACCTGTTATCTCGTGGTCAGCTTCAGATGGCACTACCGAATAGCAAGGTGATCCGGTTTCATCCCGCTCTGCCTTACTACGACGAAGACCATGTGTTGCTCGGTCATTTCCCCGCGATGGTTTCGCTTGTGCGTGACCGGACCGGGGAGGCGGGATCGATCCATCGGACCTATCTGACCGAAGACGGGAAGAAAGCCGATGTTCCCAAGGCCAAGAAGCTGATGGTGCCGCACTACGGCCCCGGAACGCTTGGCGGGGGTGCGATTCCTCTCAACGAGCATCATGGGATGCTTGGACTCGCAGAGGGCATCGAAACGGCGTTGTCGGTGACACTGGCCACGGGGATTCCCACCTGGTCGTGTGTTTCGGCAACCATGCTCGAACGATTCGAACCGCCGGAGAACGTGCATACGATCATCGTATGGGCGGACAAGGATCTCTCAGGCGCCGGACAGAAGGCAGCTGCTGGACTCAAGCTCCGTATGTGGGAGCTGGGCAAGACCTGCTGCATCATGTCACCGCCGGGCGAGGTTCCCGAAGGTTCCAAATCGATCGACTGGAATGATGTGCTGCTACGCAATGGTGTCTCGGGTTTCCCGCGTCGCCGCGAGCGAGCTGCATGATCCTGACCCCTGGGCGCTTACGCGTCTGGGGGTTTTTTTATGCGTGGCGTTCCTGGGCCAGCTGCGTTGCTGTCGAAGCTGAATCGTTTCGGCTTAGTCAGTTGCAGAATTCTTTGGTGCTTTTAATTTGGTTCGAATAAGGCCGATAGCTGGCCTTGTCACATGCACCCACGCCACAGGACGATCCACGATGAGTAATTCCGAAGCCCAGCGCCCCACCTACCGCACGCTCTATGTCCCCACGCAAATGGGACAATTACACTCATCCAAGAAAGTCAGAAAGCAGGTTGGCGTTCACAAGGTCACGCGAACAGAAGGGGTGTTCAAAAAGAAGGAAGTGGAAGTCGAGGAGCCGATCTTCGAGGATCGATTGGAATATACGCCCACGGGTGAGCTATCAGATACGTTCATCGATCAGCCAGTCTTTATTGGCACGATCGAGGACGCCTGCAACTCCATGGCTGAGGCTGGATACGAAGTGATTTCGATCATGCCGATCATCCGCGGTGCTTATAGCTGGAGAGAGAGGGGTGTCTCTTCCGTCTTGGCGGGTCTGGCTGGGGGATATGGCTACGGCTATAGCTACACCGATGGCGCTGTAATCACCGCCCGGCTGCTTAAATAGGGCCTTTCTGCATTCACCGTTAGTTGCTACGCACTGTGCCTGTGATTTTTGCGACCCCAAATCAATCGATATGAACTGGCCACTGTAAAGACCGCGCCGGCACCCGCCGCCGGCGCGATGGATGTGCCGAAAACGACCATCGCTATGGTCAGGCCGCCGCCCAACATGCCGTTGAAGATCAGAGTGTGCATGCGTGGCTATTCACTTCGGATAGACGCAATCGCCGGCGATGGCATCCGGCACCCCATGTTCGAGGCCATTGTTACGAACGAACGCCCAGTCAGCCTCGGTCATGCCGACGCCGGCATCACAGTAGCGGCGCCAGGCGAGAGCGATACTCTCGTGCGGGACAGTCGTTGACGGCATCTGCGTGGTGTTGTGCTCGTTGAGCTGGGCGACAAGCCGGTCATAAGGGGGGTCACTTGCCGCCAAGTCGCCTGCTGCGAGCAGATCGTCGCTGTTTCGCCACAGCACGTCCTCGATAGCACGCACGCGATAGGCTGCGCCCCCGAGATCACCACCAATCGAGGCCGCAGTCAGACGCACGGGTTGGCGCATGGAGTTGAGCGGCGGCGGTGCCACATATCCAACAGGGGCCGGCGCCGGCTCGGGTGCAGTGGCACAGCCGACCATCAGGCCGAGGTAAGCGAGGGAGGGCAGTAGCCGGGTCATGGCAGAACGCTCTAGGTAATAGGACACGAACGAAAGATAGCTTTCGTATCGGCGCGCTCGGGGCCGCAAGACGTCGAAAATCGGCGTTTATCCCGCGCACAGCGTTTCTGCCGGTCGCCACAATCACCGCCATGTTGAAGCGCACATTTGATTGGATCATGGGCAAACCCGCGATCCCCGAAGAAGAGATCCCGCACTACCCGCCGTTCGCGAAGGGTTTGCCGGCCGTGCGTGCGTCAAAGCTGCTCGATAAGCATGGCGAATTGCTCGAACAGCTGCATGAAGCGGTCATGTTCAAAAAGAGCGTGTTCGATGAGCTGGTGATGCCTGTCATCGAGCGTTACGCCGCCTTTGTGCATCTGTTGCCGGCTTCCGAGGCCCATCATCATCGCGGTGCGGGCGGACTCCTACACCATGGCCTAGAGGTCGCCTTTCTAGCCACTCGGGCATCCGAGGATGTTTTGTTCGCCGCACGCGAAGTGCCCCAGCGGCGTCTCGAGCTGGAGCCGCGCTGGCGCCTTGCGGTCTGCATGGCCGGCCTGATCCACGACATCGGCAAGCCGGCCAGTGACGTGTCGGTAACCGACAGCACTGGCGAGCATCACTGGGATTGCTACTCGCAGTCCATCGACGCCTGGGCGACCGAGAAAAAGATCGATCGGTACTTCCTTCATTGGCAACCGAATCGTCACGGCGACCATGAAATGATGAGTACGCTCGTCTTGGATCGTGTTCTGACTACAGAGGTCAGGACGTACTTGGGCAGCATGGGTTCGGATGTTGTCAAAGCCATGATGCGGGCTGTTCTGCACATGGAAACAGACCCAGGCCATATTGGGCGACTGATTCGCCATGCGGACAGCGCATCGGTCGAGCGCGACATGCGCCGGTTTCAGAACCCGATCGACGTATCGCTGGGTGTTCCTGTTGAGCGTTATTTGGTCGACTCAATGCGTCGCCTGGTCAAGAGCGGGCGGTGGCGCATCAATGAGAAGGGCGCGCGCCTTTGGCTTCTTGATGGCGACCTTTATGTTGTCTGGCACGCAGCAGCGGAGGAAATAGGCAGCATCCTTCGTGACGATCGCATTCCGGGTGTGCCGCGCGATCCAGACTCGATGGCCGACGTACTCATCGATCGTGCCTTGGCCGTTCCGCGTGAAACCGAAAGGGTCACATATCGATTCTGGCCGATGCGGCCCGATCTGTTCGGCGACAACGATCCACATCGGCTGATGATGCTACGTCTGAGCAGTCCAGAGTTGCTCCTCGATACGCCGCCGCCCTCGATCAGTGCGCAGATCGTTCCGACGCGAGCGGACAAGAAACCCGCTGCCGCTCAAGCCGAGGCCGTAGAAGCACCCAGTGAAACCGACAAGGCTGAACGCTCGAAGAAGCCCAAAGCGGAGAAGAAACGTCATTCACAGCCCACGCTGGAGACGGTTGAGTCACCGCTAACTAATGAGAACGAAGTCCCCGTGGCGACATCGGAATCCAGCGAACCCGTCGATGAGTCGCTGGCGATGTATGACGAGTGGGCGTCACAGCAGCAGGCACTGGATAACGACGGTTCCGAAACGGTCGGCGTTGAAGATCAAACCGTGTCAGCGCGTCCGAGCGAGCCCGTAGCTGCGCCCGAGCCAACGCCTTCTAAACCCAAGCCAGTGCAATTCGATGCCGGCTATGCCGAGGGCTTGTTGCGCGCGATTTACAGGCATGGTGACTGGACCGATCATCTGTTCATGCACAACGGCCATGTCGTGATTGCCTACCCGGAGGGTGCGGCGCTGGCTGCGATACCCGCTGAGGTTCAGCGCCTGCTTGGTGACGAAGGACTCGTGGTGCCTGATCCCATGAGTTCGCTGGTCATCGTGCGAATCTTCAATGGCCGCAAGGGCATCATGCTCGACAAGCATCGGTCCCAGCTTTTCCTCGAATCGGGGCAGGCGCCGGCAAATTCCTCGCCTGAGAACCCCGTTGTCGCCGATTCCGTCACGGCGGAGCCAGAAGATGAGCCGTCTGCGGCCGATAAGGGCTCGGCGCCTGAGCGATCAACCACGACGAGCACAAGCAAACCCAGCTCCCGCCCGAATGGCAAACGACGCAAGCGCAAAAAACGCAGCAGCAACGCTGAAAATGACGCGAAAGTCGTCTCGACCCCAACCACGGGAAGTCAACCAGACGAGTCACTCTCGGACGAGCTGGTGACTTGCACCGAGGAATTCATCGCCGCAGCTCGCACGCCTGATCACCCCATCAACCGTTCAGGTCAGGAAGACGACGGCTGGATTCATGTGCCGCAGTACTGCATCGGCAGGGCTGTCTCTGAAAAATCCTACGAAGGTGTCACTACGGCCGATCTACGGAATGCCCTCATGAATCACCCGGACATACGTGTAATCGGTAGTTCGAGAATCGCTGTACGGATAGCATCGAATGGCTAAAGACCTATACGCCTACCAGGCATTTCTGCGACCCAACTTCGAGAGCTGGGCAGCGAGTGTGTGGCTGCTCAGTGGGGTTACGGGGCTTCTGTTCGCCAGCGTCACCGAGCTGCCGCCGACTCCTCTCTGGGTGATCGCCGCCATCGCATTGGTGATGGCGATATCTCGCGGGCGTGTGGCGATGCGCAATCGCCGAGTCCAGAAACGACTGGGCGGAAGCGCGATCGAGTTCGTGACGCATAAGGACATTCGTAAACAGGTGGCCAAGAACCCTGATCAGGTCTGGCTGGGCGAAGGCTTCGAATGGGGCAATGCGCATATCCAGCGCGCCCAGGAAATTCTCAATCAGGACTCGCGGCGTTATCTGCCCAAGGCGACGCTCGAGACCGGTGGCGCGCAGTGGCTACACGGCCTGGAACATGAAAAGGCCCCGGTGCGCATCAGCTTGGACACACTCAAGGGGCACACCCTGATCGCCGGCACCACGCGCGCGGGCAAGAGTGTCATGTTCCGACTGCTGATAAGCCAGTGCATCGGACGAAACGAGCCGGTCATCATCATTGATCCGAAAGGCGACCCGGACATGCTGGCCGAGACGCGACGAGCCTGCGCGTTTCACGGGCGGAGCTTCAAATATCTTCATCCGGCATTCCCCCAGGAGTCCGTGCGAATCAACCTGCTGCGCAACTTCTCGCGTGGCACCGATCTGGCCGGGCGCATTGCATCGATCATCCCGACCGAATCAGGCGCCGACCCGTTCGTTGCGTTCGGCCACATGGCGTTGAACAACGTCGTCCAGGGCCTGTTGCTCATCGACAAGCGCCCCACGCTTGTTTCCATCCGTCAGCAGCTGGAGCAAGGCCCGGACGAGCTAGTGATCCAGGCCGTCGGTTCTTGGGCAACCCAGGTCAAGCCAGAGTGGGTTTCCAAGGCAGCGCCCTTTTTGCAGAAGGCCAACACAAGCGAGAAGAAAGCGCACGCCATGGTGAAGTTCTATCGCGAACAGATCCGTGCCGATCATCCGAATCAGGATCTCGAAGGTCTGATCTCGATGCAGGAGCACAACCGCGAGCACTTCCAGAAGATGATCGCGAGCCTGTTGCCGGTACTGGCGATGCTGACTTCGAGTGAGCTTGGGCCGTTGTTCTCCCCGCGACCGGGCGAGAGCGAAGACGCGCGCTCGATCGTGAACCTGACCCAGATCATTGAAGGCCGTAGCGTGCTCTATGTCGGCCTCAATTCGATGAGTGACGCGCAAGTCGGTGGCGCGATCGGTGCGCTCATCATGGCCGACCTCGCTGCTGTCGGTTCACAACGCTACAGCTACGGCATGGGCGAGATGGTCAACATCTTCGTCGACGAGGCTTCAGAAGCGGCCAACGTGCCATTTACCCAGGTACTCAACAAAGGCGGCGGCGCGAAGCTGCGCATGTTCGTGGCCACCCAGACGATTGCTGACTTCGCATCGAAGCTCGGCAGCCAGGACAAGGCCTTGCAGCTACTCGGCAATCTCAACAACGTCATCTCGTTGCGCGTGCTCGATGAAGCCACGCGTGACTACGTGACCAATAACCTGCCCACCACGCGCTACAAGTACGTGATGCGTACACAGGCCACCAGCAATGACGGCAGCGAGCCGCTCATGTCGTCGGGCAACCAGGGCGAACGTCTCATGGAGGAAGAGACCGACCTGTTTCCCTCGCAGCTGCTGACGATGCTGCCGAATCTCGAATACCTCGCCCGGTTGGCAGACGGGCGAATCATCAAGGGGCGAATTCCCATTCTCATGGACGAACAGGACAAGTAATCATGGTGGAGACATTTTCGTGGGATGACTCGCGGCTGAGCGAGCATGACGATGAAGCCATAAAGCTCTTTCGCAAGGAGCATCAGACCAAGGTATCGCCCTATCATCAGCTCAAGCTCGACTGGCCGGACGCCGAACACTCCCTGCGGGTGCTGTTCAGCTACATCAGTGCCGGTCTGATCGATGAGGAGCAAGGTCGCCCGCTGATCTACATGGCGGCGTGCGATGCACTCGACGCACACAACAAGGCGGTGCTGGAAACCCGTACCGATCCCCTGCGCATGATCATTTTTCTGCGCGTGCTGTTGCAGACGGCGCTGCCGCGTCTGACCACGATACGTGTGGTCTCGGCCAATGGTGATGTCTGGCGTGCGAATCAGCCCGAGCCGCTGACCGAGTGGGCCACGCGACAAGGCCCGGGCTTGAAGGTCGAGGACGCGGACGCGCTGCCCTACAACGAGGTCTACGCCGCGGTTGTGGGTCACGCGATCACCGAGCGACAAGCACGGGTGATCAAGGCGTACTACGGCAACCCGGATACCGACATCGTTGCGCAGATGAAAGCGCTCGACGACCCGGAGTAGGACAGGGCGATGATTCTCAAAGCGTACTGGGTAATGATCGTGGTGCTGGTTGAGATCCTCATGCTGGTCTTGTTCGTTCCCAGCGCCTGGCTCGACAGCATGGATGCTGGCGAGACTCGGATGCTCAGTACCCTGTTCTCCCCGGCGTCCATAGAACGCGTCGAGCGACGCACGGCGGATTGGTACACCACGGCGCTCATAGACACGGGCGCGAGCGCCGCGATGCGTGACTACGTGACCCCGCGCAAAGACGCGCGCACAGTCCTGCCCGAACAGTCTTTCAACACCTACATGCAGCAGCGCGTGGACGCGATGCTCATGCTTGCCTACACGGTGATTCGGCGTGTCGTGGTCACATTGGCGTGGCTGCCGTTCATCGCGCTGATCGGGTTGCCGGCCGTGATCGATGGCTATCTGTGCTGGCGGATCAAGCGATACGGCTTCGACTACACCAGCCCTGCCATTCATCGCTACGCGTGGCGAATGAAGGGGATCATCCTGCTCGGGTTGCTGCTTGTGCTGCTACTGCCAATCCCGGTACCGCCTGTGATCCTGCCCTCTGGCCTGGCTGTCATTGCCATATCGTTGGCCATGGCGATCTCACACATGCCCAAGCGTTACTGACCAGCTGATACCGCTCGCATTAAGCCCCGTGGCCGAAAGGTCCGGGGCTTTTTTATTGCCCGTGAAAAGCGCGGCGCGAGCGGAAAAGGAGAAACGTCAAAAACAGAAACTTTGCGCGCGTTGCGCACTGAGCAGCCTCCTTACCATCTCTGCCCATGGAATATGAAATCCCTCAAGGCATCGATGACCCGCCGCAGGTTCTTCTCTGGAACTTGAATGAGCTGGCGCCGATCGTTCTCGGACTCGTGATCGGAATGATTACGGGCAATGCGATGTTGCTGACCGCAGGCGGTCTGATCATCACGCATATCTACCGCCGCGCCGGCGCCCGATCGCCTGACGGACACATTATCCACCTCATGTACTGGCTGGGTGTGCCGCTTCGTAAGACGGTCACCCTTCCTAACACGTTCGTGCGTATTTTTGTCCCTTAGAGGCATCGAAGCGTGAAGTTATCTGAACTGACTAAGACATGGCGCGGCGCAAAGGTAGAAAACACGTTTCATCGTGTGATCCTTTCGCTCTCATCTGTAGCGGTTGTCGTGCTCGCCTACGGCGCGGTGAACAAATCCACCGTCGTTACGCTTGTGTCGCCCACCCTCAAAACAGAAGCATGGGTCGGCATCGACAATGCTCAGCAGGATTACAAGACCAGCTGGGCCCTGTACCTGTCCCAGCTGCTTGGCAACGTCACGCCTGGCAACGCGCAATTCATCGTTGATGCGATCGGGCCGCTACTCGACCCCGAGATCTATCAGCAGACCGTTGCTGCGATCCATCGCCAGGCCGAGCAGATCACGCAAGACGGCGTAACGCTTCGCTTCCAGGGCCGCAAAGTCCAGTACGAGACCACCTCGAAAAAGGCGTTCGTGCAGGGCTACTCCTACGTGAGTGGCAACAGTGGCGAAGAGGAGCGCACGACGCGCACCTATGAGTTCGTGATCCAGATTCAGGATTACGCCCCCCTGATTACCGATATCGATACCTATGAAGGCCGCGCTCGCACCGAAGACGTGCTGAGCAAGATCGAAGGGCGCTCGGAGCGACGCAAATGAATTCTTCCCCGTTTCGGGCCAGCGTTGCGCTGGCACTCAGCCTGATCGCATCGACGAGTCAGGTCGCTTTCGCTGACAACGCCAACAGTTTTGGCGACACCCGGCAGGCGACATTGCCACTAGTGCCGGTCGAGCAGACGAATGTGTCGCAGGCGCCGGCGGTTACACCCAAGAAAGTGGCTGTTCCAGCCGAGGTCGATTTCGATGGGACGGCCGCGAAGTACGACCGCCGCCGGATCACGGTCGAGCCGGGCGTGAACACGATCGTTCGTGTAGCCGAGGGTCATCTGAACCGCATTGTCACACCGTTTCAGCACCCCCAGGTGCGGACCACGGCCACCAACGCGACTACGCAGGTCAGCGACTCCGTTGTCTACGTCGCCCCGGCATCGAGTGCGCCCGTCACGCTCTATCTCACGGAAAAGGGCGATGAGATGACGGCGGTATCGCTGACGCTCGTTCCTCGCCGAGTACCGCCGCGCTCATTCGAAGTCGATGTGCAGGGACACATGCCACGCGCGGTATCCGCCAAAGCAGAGAAATGGGAGCGCGCCAGCGACTATCAGCAAGCGATCACCAACGTAATGCGCACGCTCGCCCTGGGCCAAATCCCACCGGGCTATTCCATGTCGCGCGGCGCCAAGAGCGAGCCGCCGTATTGCTATCAGCCCGGACTCAAGTTCGAGTTCATGCAGTCCATCCAGGGCCATGACTTCTGGGTCGCCGTGGGCCGGATGAGCAATGTCAGCGGCTACCGGATCGAGTTCGAGGAGAACGCCTGCCTGTATGAGCGTCGTGTCGCCGGCGTGGCTGCGTGGCCCCGCATCATCTTGCAGCCGGGCCAGCAAAGCGAGGTCTATGTGGTGATGCGCCACGTGGCCGAAACGCAGGATCGCGCGCCTGAGCGGCCGTCCTTGATTCAATCCGACCTGACCGCGCGGGTTCCCGCTGCGGCACCACGTCAACCGGCGCCTGCGCCTGCCCCCATGGCACGTCCGGCACCGGTTACGAGCGCCCCCGCACCTGCGCCTGTGGCCGCGTCGGAGTGGAAGGTCATGTACCCGCCATTCCCAACCGCCAAGTCGGCGCGAGAGAAAGTCGGCCAGCTGCGTGCCATGGGCTATCCGGCTGAGACGTATGCCGATGGCGGCGACCTGTTCGTACGGATTCCCGGCTACACCTCGCGCGAGGATGCCAACAGGGCGATGGCCAAGCTTCATCAGAAAGGTGAAGTGAGCCTGACCGTGAGCGGGGGTTACTAAGCCATGCAAGCGATCCGAGCCAAGATTGACCAGATCCCACCCAAGTACCGTCGCTATGTGGTGATGGGCGTAGGCGGCGGTGTGATCGTAGCTGCCTTGTGGTTCTTCGCGAGCGGCGAAGACCAGACGCGTCGCACCGATGAAGGCGAGAGCGTCATCGAGAACGTGCTCACCGATGCAGATACGCGAGCGATCGGCGTCGATTCCTTGAGTGCCCGCATGGACCGGGTTCAGGACGAGAACAAAAACCTCAAGCGTGAGGTCGAGCGCCTGAAGAAGACCGAGCAACGGATGACGGCACGCGAAGGCGGCGTCGATCAGCTCGCGATTGAGCGCATCGAACGAAAGATCAAGGCAGAGTCTGACGCCCGTAAAGAGTTCGAGCGGCGCATGCGTGAACGCTCGGACGAACCCAGCGCGGCAGGGGTCGTTCGCGCTGATGGCAGCCCGTTGAACGAGCGGCCGGAATCAGCAAACGCGGGCCTCTATGACGACACGAGCGAGCGGCCAGCTTTCGATCCGAGTGCGATCTTCAAGACGCCGGGTGAAACGAGCGAAGGCGAGAGCACCACGGTAAGCAACGCCAAGGGCGACCGCGATACGAACCAGGCCGCCAAGATCGTCACGATCGTGGAGGACGAGGCCGAAGTGCCGGAGGAAGAGGGCGAGCAGCCCAACCGCACCTATCTCGCCGCGGGTTCCATTGTGTCCGGCACGAACATTACAGGCATGGACGCACCGACCGGACAGGCTGCACGCCGCGATCCGTTTCCGCTCCTGCTGCGCGTCAAACACGAAGCAATCCTGCCCAACCGTTTCCGTCAGGACATCAAGGAATGCTTCCTGTTGGCGTCTGGCTACGGCGATCTGAGTTCCGAGCGCGCCTATCTGCGTGCCGAGACCATTTCCTGTGTCCGTGATGACGGCGGTGTGATCGAGCAGAGCATCAAAGCCTTTGCGACAGGTGAAGACGGCAAAGCCGGTATCCGCGGTCGCCTCGTGTCCAAGCAGGGACAAGTCATCGCCAATTCGATGATGGCCGGCTTCCTGGGCGGCGTAGCTGAAGCATTCGATGTGAACCCTGTGCCGACCATTAATACGAGCAATGACGGCCAGCAGGAATATCAGCGCGTGCTCAGCCGCGACGCCATGCAAGGCGCAGCGGTTTCGGGCACCAGTGGCGCGCTTGATCGCATTGCCCAGTTCTACATCGACATGGCCGAGGATATGTACCCGGTCATCGAGATCAACGCCGGACGCAACATTACATTCATCGTCCAGTCGGGAGTGAGTTTCGATGTCAAAAAGTAACAAAAACCAGCGTTTTGCGCGCATGTGCGGCTTCGCCGGCACGCTAACTTTGGTTACAGCACTTTCCGGTTGCGCGAGCCTTGGCTACGGCGAGTCGGAGTTCAACGGATGCCCCGATACCGATCATGGTGTGGCCTGTATGTCAGCACGCGAGGTCTACCGGCAAACCGAGGATCGCGACGCGTTGAGTTCGGCGGATATGAAGACCCACGAGAACCACGATCACGATGAAGTCGCCCAGGCGCCCGTTGCGGCGCCGGCGGCTCGTCCTTTCAACCATGCGCCGGCATTGCCCGCAGTCGATGGACCGATTCCGCTACGCACCCCGGCACGGGTGATGCGGATTCGCCTGAGCTACTGGCAGAGCGATGACGGCAACTTACACGTGCCCGGCTACATCTATACCGAGATCGAGCCGCGCCGCTGGCAGGTCGGATTGCAGGAGCCGGGCGCAGCCCCGGTATTGCATCCGCTCCAGACGGTCGCGCCGGTCGGTAGGGATGAGTCTTCGGGCCGACAGAGCAGGTCAGGTCGCCAGAACGGGAACCGAATGTAGACGGCAGACCAGCAACAGGCCGGCTGCGGTCGGCCTCTCAACCCCAAGCCACCAGAGGTAGGCATCAGATGAAAATGCAGATGAAGATGGATAAGAAAGCGGCCCTTTGTGCGGGTCTGACCGTTGCGCTGATCGCGCTGGTACTGCCGGGCGTCGCAGCCGCCGGCACGGGCGGCGAGGCGCTGTCCGACGTCTGGTTGCAGATTTCGGACTTCACCCAGGGCACCCTCGGCCGCATCATCGCAGGCTTGATGGTCGTCGCGGGTCTGGGCGCAGGCATCATGCGTCAGTCGCTCGGCGGCTTTATCGTCGGCCTCGGTGCAGGCATCGGCCTGTATAACGCCCCGACTGTGCTTGAGGAAATGGTCTCCGCGACCTTGCCGGTGATGCAGGCGGCAGCACACACTGCAATGGCCGTTCCGCTGGGGTAACGCCCCCACCCCTCCCTGGCGAACGGAAGCCCCGTCCATATCGGACGGGGCTTTTTTTTTGAAAGTTCGCAAAAGGTGCACTTTCCGGCCCCGGCCACACGGCCAGCGGAATGATCATCGAGCCCGTACCAATGCGAGACGGGGATCTCACTCGATGTGTAAGCGGAAACTGGGTTATTTGATCTGTACGGCCATCCTATTGATGGTTTCGTTATCAGCAAACGCCGGAATGGTCGTCATCGCGTTCGATGATACGAACGGTGAGAGTGTCGAGCGTGAGCCTTGGCCCTATGACTACTCGCCGTATAGCTACTTCAATTATGTTTCCAGCGTGTCTTACAAGGTTGAGGCACCTGTTGGGAGCAAGATCCGAATCACCGATAAGCTCGCCTACAAGACTAAAGACCAGCTTGCTATAAAAACGAGCACGTCCGTTAAAGCAAGCGACTCATTTTCATTTGAAGGGGAAAACTATACCGGGCGAGTTATGGCGATGCCGCCCAAGATCCTGCCATCTGGAGAGACGCTAGGGGACGGGGAGCTCGTAAAAACGACGATCGAGATCCTAGCATCAGACGGCTCGGTACAAGAGACCAGAACGTACAATTGGATGCGCGATCGCGAACCGAGGGTGACCAAAAATGAACACCCATATCCGAATTTCTTTCAGAAATACCAGGACGTTTCGAATCTCGATGAGCGGCGCGCTGATTTGGTTTCGGCTCAGCCGATAGGTATTGAGTACGGCACGTCCGGCACTCTTTCATCACTCCATAAAGTGCTCATTGAGGTTAAATCGTTGACGACTGGGAAAGTCGTAAATATCAGTGATGCGCATACGGAATATCCATCGAGAAACGTGGGTCGTGTGATGATTCCTACCGATCCCTCGATCATGCCTGAACGAAAGGGTAACTATCGTGTAATTGCGACTATCGTGGATGAGGCGGGCAATCGGACGAAAAATTCAATCGAGTTCTACTTCGACGCCGTACCGCCTGCGTTCGAGATCATTGGCGTTCGATCAAACGACTATGGCGCGAACAAGCCCTGGAGCCATGTGTCTGGCCTCGAAAAATTCGTTAAGTACACGCCTGGGTTAACCGTAAAGGATTCATACCCCGTTTTTCTTGTGCGCACACGTCGCAACAAACACTCCCGTTATTCAGATAACGGGTTGATGGTGCCCACAGACGCCGAGTACACCCACGACTACGGCTGCGAATCCGAGAGTCGATTCGATCTGTGTGTCGAAAAAGACATGCACGAAGATGGAAGTTATGTCTATTCGGTGACCGGAGCGGCCCAGGGATATACCCAACATTCGGCTAGTGATTACCGCGTTTACGCTCGTGATGTGGCCGGGAATTGGGGCGTGCGAAACGCAACAGTCCGCGTGGATTCAGCAAGCGCGTTATTGCCGTTCGTTACGGCTGCCAGCCTGAAGTTCACTAACGGGGAAACAGTAGAGATGTATGGCACGCCCGGTGGGCGTGATTGGTTGGGCCTTGTCCGCAATTACTCGACCAATGGGTACGGGCAGATCGATTACAGCAACGTAGAAAGCGTAACGGTGACCGCGATCGAACCGGCGGTGACTTCACACCAGATCAAGCTGCGTGAGGCAACCGGCGGCTGGTATGGGCAAACGACAGATACAACAGTGGGCACGTTCAATGCTGGCGCGAGCCAGGCGACGTTTCCCCTGAAAAACACGACAGAACCCTATCGATTCTGTAACGCATGGGGTACTAACTGCATCGAATACACCTTCAAGCTCACGACGGTTCCGCAAGAGCGGTTCGTGCTCGCTGATTGGGCGTTTGGCGAGTATTACTCGAATGCTTATACAAGCCGCTTCTACATGGACGGCTACGAAGTCGAGATCCTGCATCAACAGACATCGAGGGTCTCTGGCGAGCTGATCGCAACCGAGTCGCGTACCGGAATTACCCACCAGGTCGATCTTCAATACGCCAAAAATGGTAGCAATAACAATGCGACGAAGCTGTACTTTCGGACCGAGAACCTTCCACTGACGGCTTATGACTTTGCTGTTCGGGTAGAGGGCGAAGACGGCGAAACAGAAGTCTTTCAGCTTGAGTCGCGAGATTTCACGCCGGCAGATGCCATCGATCCCACAGTCGCCTTGAGCGCGAACGGCGTGCCGCTCAAACATGCCGTCATTGGCGATTCCGGCGATATCGTCGTGACCGTGACGGACAATCTTGCCGGCAGCTCGATTGAGTCGGCAAAGATCACTGGCGGTCCGGCTGATAAGACGCTCACTGCATCTTGGACGAAAGCCAACGACACGACCTATCGGATCACGGGCCCGGCACTGTCCGCCTCGGCCGCGGCGAATGACTATGCGATCACCGTTGTCGGGATCGATGCGGTGGGTAACAGAAAGGTCGAGACCGTCGCGTTCACTGTTGACGGCGAAAAGCCGTCCGTGTCGCTACGGGACGGCTCGGCTGCGCTCAGTGGCGCCTCGATCGATGACGTTTCCGATATTCGCGTTCGGGTCACCGACAACCTGCCAGGCGCCGATATCAAGTCGGCCAAGATCAGAAAGCCCAACGGGTCCACCGTCAATGCCAGCTGGTCGCGTCTCGACAGCAAGAATTTCCGCCTCACCGGGCCGAGCCTTGCAGCGTCGCAGTCGGCCAACGATTACACCCTGACTGTTGTGGGCGAGGACGAGGGCGGGAATACCGATTCAGCGACCGCCTCGTTCACAGTCGATGGCATTGATCCTGAAGTATCACTTCTCGTTGGCAGCAAAGCCTTGGATGGTGCTGTGCTGACCAATGCCGAGCAGATCACCATTCGAGTTACCGATAACCTCGCCGGGGCGTCGCTGGTTTCGGCCACATTCAGGAGCGGCTCAGACGGCAAGACAATCAACGCTGATGTCTCACAGGTCAATGCAACGACCTACCGTGCGTCCGCGCCGAGTCTTACCGGAACAAGCGACTACACGCTCACGGTTGAGGCTGAAGATAATGCCGGGAACACCGTCACGGACGACGCTTCTTTCATTGTTGACGGTCTCGAGCCTGTGCTCGATTTGAGTAGCGGTGGCCGAGCGCTCAACGGCGCGGCGCTCTCGCCCGATGATCAGATCGATGTCCGTATCACCGATGACCGGTCGGGCGCCGATATCCAGTCGATCAAGGTCAGGGCGCCGAACGGCAAGACCACGAATGCCAGCTGGCAGCGTGTCAGTACCGGCAACTATCGGCTCTCAGCCCCTTCTGGCGCATCGGGCACCTACACGATCACCGTTGTGGGCGTTGATGCGGTTGGAAACAGCGCGCAGGAGAGCGCGAGCTTTACCCTCGACTCAGACGGTCCCGAAGTGACACTGAGTTCATCAGGCAAGGCCCTCGACAGTTCTGTGATCGCCCCTGGTGCGAAGATTCGTATCGCGGTGACCGACAATCGCGCTGGCGCCGATCTCCAGTCCGTGAAGCTCACGCGCCCTGATGGCCGAAAGGTCAACATGAGCTGGGATCGAATCAACAGCGGCACCTTCGAGGTCACTGCCCCGGACGGCGGAAAGGACGACGATTACACGATCGTCGCAGTCGCCGAAGATGCGGTGGGCAATGCTGAGCAGGCCAGTGCTGCTTTCACGGTCGATAGCATCGAACCCGACGTCACCTTGCTTGGTAACGGTAAGCCGCTCGGTGGGTCTCTGTTGATGCAGAGTGGCGATATCCGCGTCGTGGTTGCCGACAACCGCTCGGGTACCACGATCGACTCACTCGAGGTCACCGACTCGAGAGGTCGTGCGGTGGCGACGAACTGGACGCGGCTCAACGGTACGACGTTCCGGTTGGATACGCCCAATGGCGGCGATTACGCGATCAACGTCACGGGCGCCGACGCGGTGGGCAATACGAGCCAGGCCAGTGCCTCTTTCTCGATCGACGGCACAAAGCCCAGTCTTGCACTGACAGTGGATGGCGACCCGCTTGAAGGCGCCATCTTCTCGCCAGAAGGCGATATCCGTATCCGCTTGACCGATGATCGTCCAGATCCCGAGATCCAGTCTGCAAAGCTGACTGGCCCGGGCGGGAAGCTGGTGAGTAGCCAGTGGACCCGGATCAACAGCACCACGTACCGGGTTGGCACGCCGGATGACGGCAAACACTCCCAGTACACACTCGTAGTGGACGCTATCGACGCCGCAGGCAATACCGAACAGGTCAGTGCCACCTTCACGATTGATGCGATCGACCCGGAGGTGACCCTGCGTGCCGATGGGGAATCGCTTGACGGTGCGCTACTAAGGCCGGAGAGCGAGATTCGCATCGTCGTCGATGACAACCGTGCCGGTACGTCGATCCAGTCTCTGATCGTCACCGGATCAGACGACCGTGTGATCGATGCGAGCTGGTCGCGGGTGAATGCCACCACCTTCAAGCTCGATACGCCGGCTGGCGATGACTACACGATCAAGGTCACGGGTGTGGACGCCGTGGGCAACACCACGCAGGTGAGTGCTGCGTTCTCAGTCGACGACACAAAGCCGAATCTGGCGATCAAGATCGATGGAGAGCCGCTCAACGGAGCGATTTTCTCGCCTGCGGGCGAGATCCGGGTTCAGCTCGGTGATGATCGCCCAGGCGCCGGTCTTGAATCCGTGACGCTGACCGGCCCGAGCGGCAAGGCAGTGGATGTCAGCTGGAATCGAATCAACAGTTCGACCTATGTGCTGGCGACCCCGGATAGCGGCGATCACGAGTACACCTATACGGTGGCCGCGATTGACGCAGCCGGTAATACGGCCCAACTCAGTGCGCGCTTCACGGTCGATGCGATCGTGCCGGACGTGACGCTTGTGTCTGATGGCGCGCCATTAGCCGGTGCACATCTGATGCCGGGTGACGATATTCGGATCAAGGTCGAGGACAATCGCCCCGATACGCGCGTCGTATCCGCTTCATTCACGGGTTCCGACGGGAAATCTGAGACGGCAGAACTGGAGCGCCTTGATGGCACGACCCTTCGCGTCGAGACGCCGACTATGGGCGGTGACGATTACACGATGAACGTGGTTGGCGCCGATGCCGTCGGCAATGAAGCCTCGGCCAGCGCCGTGTTCGTTCTCGACGTAGAGCCGCCGGCCATTCTGATCCGGGCCGAAGGCGAATCACTCGATGGTGCAGCGGTCGACCGGACCAACGTGATCCAGATCAGCGTGACCGACAATTACCCAGGGGTCGATATTCAATCCGCCACAATCACGGGCGGGCCCAATGGTGAAACGGTCAACGCGACCTGGACGCGTGTTGATGACTTCACCTTCCGCGTGACCGGCCCCTTCCTGTACGCCTCGGCGTCTGCGAACGACTACACGATCGATGTGGTCGGTATCGACGCGGTTGGGATCACGAATCGCAAATCGGCGTCGTTCACTTACGCGCCGCCGGCGGGTGAGGTCGCGGCCGGCGTCAATGGCGGGGTGGCCATCATCCCCGGCACGAAGCACGCCTTCACGTCCATCGAAAGTGAGCCGTTCACTCGCATGGATGGTTCGGTTCTGGCTGGTAGCCATGCGGTTCAGGCCACCCTTCGGTCTGGTTCGGGTGTCGGGCTCGTCGTCAACGGCGTGGCTTTAGCCCCCGGTGAGACCAAGCGAGTGGCCAAGTCATTCAACTTCACCGCGTCGGGTGGCCAGATCGTGCTACCGGTCGCGGCCCGGTCTATGGGTGACGAAGGCAACGCGTATGTCGATCTGAAGATCGACGCGCCAGGCGTGGGCGAGCTGAGTGCGCCTGTCGAGGTTTGGCGCGCGAACATTGATCTCCAGTCGGCTGCGTGGAAAGTGAAGCAGGGCTTCGAGGAGATCACTATCGATGCCGTGGCCGACGGCGCGACGCGTTGCCGGTTGACGCGCGATGAGGCCGAAGCGCGACAGCATGATGCGTTGTCCGAGCCGGTCTGCTATCTCGAGTGGGACGAGCTGCCGCAGGGGCTCGAGGCTGCACGTGTGGCCGAACCCTATGCCAACAGCATCGGCCTGCGTGGCTTTGCCGAGGTCACGGGCAAGCAGGACATCGAATACAGCGTCTGGATCTTCGACGAGGCAGATGACCCGTATTTGATGCAACAGCGTCGCTTCAAGCTCGACGTGGTGCCGCCCTATGTCATGGGTGATTTCGCGCTCGAAGCCCGTGAGGATGCACGCGAAGCCTACCGTCAGGTACAGACGGTCAACATCTCGTTGCGCCAGTCCGAGGGCGAGCAGTGCCTACTCACGCTCAACGAGGACGAAGCGATCAGCCGCAGCGCAATGGGGCGGCTGACTTGCCTGGTGGAATGGACGAACATGCCGAGCGGTTTGGCCCAGGTGGAGTGGTTCGACACGCCGAACCTGACCGGCATCCTCGATACGATGGGTGAAAACCTGTTGACGTGGGATCTGTCCGTATTCACGCCGCAAGGTGCCAAGATCAAGGTCAACTCACAGACGCTGCGGATCGAGGTCAAAGATCCGCCGTTGCCCTTGCTGGCCATGGACGACAAGGAGCGCGTGGTAGAGGGCTTGTATGCCGCGTCCATGGACGGTGGCTATCTCGGTGATCTGAAGGCCACGAGCTACAGCGCCGATCTGCGTCTGACGCTTTCCCGCGAGGGTGAGGTCTATGAATCGGTCGTGGCGCCGGGCGGCTGGGGCGACTTCAACATTGCCCAACGGCGTGTGAATGCCGACAAGCGCGACCTCTGGACGCAGACCCCGTATAGCGCGAAGGCCCAGTACACCGAACTGCCGACCTACAAGGCAGAAATGGCCTTCAAGGTGCTGGCGGTTCCGTCGGAGTCGATTTCGCCCGAGATCACGGTGGCCGAGGATGAGGTGCTCAACACTGAACCCCTGGCTGTCACGGTTCGCATGAACGATCCCTTCGCTGACACGGGCTACGATCCTGAGAGCATGGGCCGCTGGCGGGTTCGTATCGTCAGGATGGAGGGTCTGGATAGCGAACCGCTGACCGACTATGTGCCGGTACCTGATAGCGGCGAGACATCATTCAGCATCGATCTGGATGACGTCGAAAGCCCGCGTATCCGGTTGAGCGCCCAGGCTGAACTGATCAGTCCGGTACCGGAATACGAGCGTATGGTGCTCTCTCCGAGGCCGCTCTATCTCACAGTGCTGCGCGGCAAGGGTATCGAGGCAACGGTCGAGGGGCGGCGACTGAGCGGTCTCGCACCGCTGACCGCCGTGCTGTCGCTCGATCTGGATAACCGTCTGGATCACACGGCACTTGGTGATGTGGTCTGGGAGATGAGCGACGACAAGGAAACGTGGGAGCCGATGAACTCGCAGCAGCTCTATGCGACCCGCATGGTGCATGTCTTCGAGCGAGGGACGTACTGGGTGCGCGCGAACGTGACCAACGCCAATAGCGGCGTGAAACTGCGCACACCGACCGTTCAGGTCGACGCCTATCTCGTGCCCAAGGTTGTTGTTGAAGGCCCGGAAAACGCGTTCATCGGCAGCACAGGGCATTACACCGCGCTGGCCAAGGATGCCCAAGGCGAGGTTGTCTACGAGTGGTCACTCGACCGCGGCGAAAGCTGGCAGTCGGGCACGGACACGCTGGACATCACGCGTGACGAGGAAACCCGGGTTTCGGTCTATGTCCGCGGCCGATATGAAAACGCCCCGGCAAGTGACGTGGAAGCATGGGATAGCGCTCGCACCCGGTTGTCGTTCCGCGAGCCACGCGGGCCGAACGTGCGTATTTCCGGTCGAAGCCTGATCGAGACCGGGAAGAGCTATGACTACCAGGCAATCGTTCGTCCGCCTTATCGGAACATGGACATCACGATTGGCGGGCGTTGGACGTTGCCGGATGGCACGAAACTCGAAGGCGCCCAGATGGCCTACACGCCGACACGCGAGGATCTGCTCAATGAGCGAATCAAGCTCTACTATCACGCTTGGATCGAAGGCTATGAAGATCAGGGCGCAGTGGACGACGCCGAGCAAACCCTGCGTATCTGGCAATACAGCTGGCCGGAATTCCGGTTCCATAACCGGATCACGGCGAAGTACGCGCCGGCTGATGTTGTGGCGCGGCTGCGTTCGATGACTTCGACTCGGATTCGCGAACTCGAGGAACCGGTCATCGAGTGGGAGATCCCGAGTGGTCTGAATGTCACAGAGGAGGGCACAGACGCGGTTCGGGTGTTCAATGTCGCAGAGCCGGGCGAATACACCCTGCGCGCGTACATTGAAGATGCGCGTGGTCATAGCTCGACGGTGGAACAGACCCTGGTGTTCGGACAGGCGCCGGACTACGCCTTCGATATCAGCTACAGCGCCTCGAATCGCTATAACAGGGCGCCGATGGATATTCGGGTTCGCCCGAACGTCAGCGGTGGTCATCCGCGCGATCGTATCCAGCGCTATATCTACCGGCTCAACGACGAGCAAATCGACACCGATGGCCGCTATGGCTCGATGAGCATCGGCGAGCCGGGCGAGCATCGCGTCAAGGTCTCTATCGAGACCGAGATGGGCGAGCAGGCTATTGGCGAGCTGACCATCGAGGCCAAGGAGAACGCGAAGCCGAGCTGCGAGATCGAGAGCATCGGTGGCGACTCCTACTGGCGCCTCAGTGCGCAGTGCGACGATGAGGACGGCCGCGTGGTTGGCCACGAGTGGTACGTCAACGGCGATCGCGTTGGCCTGAGCGGCAACCGGATCACGGTTCGCAATAGCGGTGACGGCCCGCCACGGGTTCGCATGATCGGGATCGATGATGGTGGCGCACGCGCACCGGAAGCGATCTGGACAGGCGGATAGCCACGGCCTAAACCGAGCCTGGAGTGACCCGGCCTCGAGCCGGGTCTTTTTTGGGAGAAACGTCAGAAATCGACGTTTACCCCGGTTTTCACGAAAGCTGTGTTGGCTACTATTTCTGTGCGGCGATTAACCCCCAATCGTCGTGTTTGTCAAAACCCCCTTGACCCGGCGCCCCCTCGCGCCGGGTTTTTTTTTGAAAAGCTGCAAAAACAGTCGCTTTGCTCGTGTTTCTCGAGACGACTCACGGTTACTCTGTGTCTGCGGGTTCGGTCCCCCAACCTCCCTTTACCCGCGTCCTTGTTGCCCGGCCGCTACGGCCGGGCTCTTTTTCGAGAAACGCTAAAAATCGCCACTTTCCGCACGAGCGGAAACCCTGCGCGTGACTATCTTTGCCGCATGTTCAAGCATGTAGGCACCCCAATGAATCGAGTCGCTGCATCGCTGGCGCTGGCCGTAGGCCTGTTCGCCGGCAACGCAAGTGCGGAACTGCCGGCGAATGCCCTCGACATGAGCGGCATCACGGACATGACCACGTTGCCCACCGAGGGCTTGAAGCTCATCGCGACCGATCACGGGATGATCGCGGTGACCTCCAACGGTCGCTGGGTGATCAAGGGCACCGTTTACGACACATGGCAGATGCGGGCTGTGCGCTCGATCGCTGACGTGCGTGAGTCGGCCAACAAGATCGACCTCGAACGTCTCAAGGTCGATATCGACGGCCTCGAACCGCTTTATGTCGGCACACCGGGCAAGCCCGAAGTGGTGGCCTATATCGATCCCTATTGCGATGCCTGCACCACGCTTGTCCGTCAGATGCAGGCCATCGGCGATGACTACCGCTTCAAGCTGTTGCTCATCGGTGTTGCCACCAAGGAATCCGCCGATCTGGTGCGCACGCTGGGCTGCTCGCCTGACGATGCCGCCGAGCGGGCCCTGGTGACCGGCGACTACTCCGGTCTGAAGCCCGACCCGGACTGCAATCTCGACCCGATGCGCCGAACCCTGATCACGGCGCAGCTGTTCGGCGTCGATGCCCTTCCTTTTCTGATCGCCCCCGACGGCCGGGTGCGCAAGAGCGCGCCGCAAGACCTGTCGGGCTGGCTGGAGGCTGACTCGTGAAGCGATACAACGACGAAGAACGGATCTCGAGCCTGCTTACCGTAGTGGCTTATGACGAGGATTCCTCTCTGTTCTTTCTGGACGACCAGAGCCTGGCATTCGCTTTTGTGTGCCGGCCTCTGGTCGGCGGCACACACTCCGACAGCGATCGCATCAACAATCTGCTGAACAACGATTGGCCGAAAGGCACGTTGTTGCAGTTCTGTCTCTGGACGTCGCCGAACCTGACCGATCACACGCACGCGTTTCGCGCCCGGCGTGTGGGTCTGCGCAACGACCCGCTGCTGTCGTCCTATATCGAATCGGCCTCCACCTTCGCTGCCGAAGGCGCGTACAAGCCGCTACTCGAAAACTCCGAGATGCGGGCGCGCGATATCCAGCTCGTGATCGTGTGCAAGCTGCCGATTGGGGCTGATATGCCCTCCGAGAACGACATGGATCAGGCCAAGCGCCTGCTGTCGGCCACGGAGCGCAACCTCAAGGCGATCGAGATGCCGACCGAACGCCTGACCCGTAACTCCTATCTGGAGCTGATGGAAACGATCCTGAACTGGTCGGACAATCCGGGTTGGCAAACGCGCAAGCCCAATGCAGATGACTATGCGCCCCTCAAGGAGCAGGTGGCCGATTACGACGTGGGGATCGCGCCTGAAAGCGATGGCCTGAACATCGGCAATGCCTTCGTGAAGACGCTTTCGATCAAGCGTTTCCCCCGCAAGGCATCGTTCGGACTGGCGACGACCTATCTGGGCGATCTGATGTCGGGCAGCCGCGGTATCCGCGAGCACTGTCTGATCACGGCCACGCTGTATTTCCCGGATGCCCAGTCCATGCGCGGCAAGCTCGACCAGAAGCGCTACTGGACGATCAACCAGGCCTACGGTCCTCTGCTGAAGTTCGTGCCGCAGCTCGCGGTGAAGAAAGCCGGTTTCGACGCACTGCATGAGGCATTTCAGGACGGCGATCGCCCGGTGCGCATCTATCTCGGCATGACCCTGTTCGCCTCGGACAAGACAGCGGCCGACGCCGCCGTGTCCAACGCAAAGACCTTCTGGAGTGAGGGCGGGTTCCAGCTGGTCGAGGACAAGTATTTCTATCTGCCGTGCCTGCTGAACTGCCTGCCGTTCGGCGCCGACCGCACGGCCGTGCGCGATCTTCATCGCTACAAGACGATGGCCACGCGCCACACGATTCCGTTGCTACCGCTGTTCGGAGACTGGAAGGGCACGGGTACGGCTGATTTTCAGCTCTACTCGCGCAACGGCCAGCTTATGAACATGAGCCTGTTCGACTCCGACGCCAGCTATAACGCCGTGGTCGCCGCTCAGTCAGGCTCAGGCAAGTCGTTTCTGACCAACGAGATCATCTCGGCCTACCTCTCGATGAGCGGCCAGGTCTGGGCGATCGACGTGGGTGGCTCATACGCCAAGCAGCTCGAGATGTACGAAGGCGACATGCTCGAATTCAGCGCCGGCAAAGACCCCTGCATCAATCCGTTCCCTCTCGTGAACAACTACGCCGATGAGGAGGACATCCTGATCGGGCTGATCGTGGCGATGGCCGCGCCGAATCAGCCGCTCAACGATCTTCAGATTGCCGAGCTCAAACGTGTGCTCAAGGGGATCTGGGACGAGAAAGGCAAGCGCATGACGGTCGATGACCTTGCCGCGGTGCTCATCCTGAGCGAAGACCAGCGTGTACGCGATGTGGGCCACCAGCTGTACCCGTTCACCAGCGCCGGCGAGTACGGCCGCTACATGGTCGGCGACAACAACGTGACCTTCACCAACCGTTTCACGGTGCTCGAGCTTGAGGCGCTCAAGGGCCGGCGCCACTTGCAGCAGGTCGTTCTGCTCGAACTCGTCTATCAGATCCAGCAGACGGTCTATAACGGTGACCGGTCACGGCCCAAGATCGTGATCATCGACGAAGCCTGGGATTTGCTGGACAGCCCCAACGTCGCGGCATTCATCAACGACGCCTACCGCCGGTTCCGCAAGTACGGCGCGGCTGCGATGGTCATTCTCCAGTCGGTATCCGATCTCTACGAGAACCCGGTTGGCCGAGCGATCGCCGAGAACTCACCAAATATGTACCTCCTGGGCCAGAAGCCCGAGGCCATCGAGACGCTGCGCACTGAAAAGCGTCTGTCGCTCAATGACGCCGGCTACAACTTCCTCAAGTCGGTGCACACCATCGCCGGCGTCTATTCCGAGATTTTCTGCATCACCAGCCGCGGTGCCGGCATCGGCCGTTTGATCGTCGATCCCTTCCGCAAGCTCATGTACTCGACCCATCCCAAGGACGTGCAGGCCATCGCCAATAAGCAGGCCCAGGGCTTGGGCGTGGTCGATGCGATCAAGGCCATTCAGCAGGAGCGCGCCCGTGCCTAGTCCCAACAAGACGCTGTTCGCCAGCGTGATTCTTGCCGCCATCACCGGCGCCGGTTCCGGTTGGTACGCCAGCCAATACAATCAGGAGAGCGTCGATCATCGACTGCGGCCACCGATCGCGGTGCTCAACTACGTCGATGCCCTCAAGGGGGCGCCCGAAGACGTGGACCGGATCATGGTCAGCCTCGACGCGAAGGCCTCAAAGCTGGCGGACGCCGGCTTTCTGGTCATCAACGGCAGTGCCGTCGTGGCCTATCCCGATCACATGCGGGTACCGGCAGGTGGCGACGATGAGTAGCGTTGCCGCGACGGCTGCCGCCCCACGGCGCCCGCGCCAGCCCTGGCTGTTGTTCTTCGGCAAGGCCGCACTCGTGCTCGGACCGCTCTATCTGGCCGGTCATTTCGCCGCCGAGCGCTATGCGATCGGGATCGACCCGCAGGCCGAGGTGAGCGTTCTCACCGCAGACGGCAAGGCGCCGCGGTTAATGCTCATCGACAAGCAAGACCATGACTTTCAGCGCGGCGATATTGTCTCGCTACGCCTGAATCAACGTGCGCTTGATCTGTGGCAGCGCACGGGATTCGAGTTGCGCGCTGACGGGTTGAACAAGCGCGTGGCTGGCGTGGCCGGCGATCATGTCGTTGTGACCGCGCAGGGCGTGTTCGTGAATGGCGTGCAGCAGGCGAGCGGACTGGCACTGGCCTACACGCTGCGTGCGAACCCGCTGGACTTTGAGCGCGATTTCGTCGTGCCTGAAGGCGAGTTCTTCCTCCTGGGCGATGTGGACTCCAGTTTCGACTCCCGCTACTGGGGCACCGCGAACGCCCGTGTCCTGATCGGCAAGGCAACAGTGCTCTATGCCGAACCGCGTGGTTAATCCCGGCATGACGCTTAGCCGATCGCTGCTTTGCACGGCGCTCGCCGGCGGCCTGTGGGCAGCCAGTGTGCAAGCTGATGCGCCGGACGCGATCCATGAGGCCGCGCGAGCGGCGGCCAAAGCAACCGAGCAGTGGCGCACCGCCGAAACTGGCCCGCAGGCCGAGATCACCGAGCAGATGCGCGAGCTTGCGCGAGCGATCACTGAAGGCACGGCTGAGGATATTTCCGAGCGTATCGCCAAGGAATATAGCGATGCGCATCCCGACGTGATTCTGCCCAAAGCCGATCAGGCGCCGACGCGGCGTGCGTATGTCTTCGTGTCACGCTCGCTGGGTCAGCCTGTGCTTGAGGAGATTTTCCGCAGCATTGCGGGCACATCGACCGTGGCGGTCTTTCGCGGCATCCCCGAAGGCAGTCGCATAGGCCCCGCGGTCAGCGAGATCCACGCCATGCTTTCGGCGTTCGACATCGACCCGATGCCCAACGTGACGATCAATCCAGAGCGTTGGCAGACATTCGGTGTCGAGGACGTGCCGACGGTGCTTATCGCTGACGGCGATACCGAGATTGCTCGAGTCAGCGGCATGACCAATGTGCGCTGGCTGCGAGAACAGGTTGCCGAAGGCGAGGACGGCGATCTGGGCATTCGGGGCCCGATCGACGTGCCTTCCGAGCCTGATTTGATCGAGGTCATGCGCGATCGCGCGAGCAATCTCGACTATGCCGCGATCAGAGACAAGACCATCAAGTCTTATTGGGGCGACGTGCCCATGGAGGATCTGCCTGCCGCGAGCGAGGACAGCCAGCGCGTGATCGACCTGAGCCTGCGGGTTACCCAGGACATCACGACGCCGGACGGCCGGTACATCGCTCGTAAGGGCGACATCATCAATCCCCTCGATATCCGCCCCTTTACCCGGCGGCTCGTCATCTTCGATGCCACGCGCGCGAACGAAGTGGCATTTGCTCGCCAGCAAGCCGAGTCCTATGACAACACGATTCTCATGGCCTCCCGGTTCGACCGGGATCAGGCATGGGACGGATTCAATGCGCTCGAAGCACAGCTCGGGGAGCCGCTTTATCGGCTGACTGAAGACGTGCTGACCCGGTTCCGGGTGCGGGCGACTCCATCGGTCGTGCATGCCACAAAGCAAGGCGAGGTCGCGATCTCCGAATACCACCTGGAACAGACGGTGACCCAATGAAGATAGACGTGGCCTTTCAGAAGATCGTCGATACCGTGACCGGCCGTGCCGTTGCCTATGAGCTTTTGGCCCGCGGGGTCGAGGAGGAAACCGGCCGCGTTCTGACGCCTGGCGCTTTTGCGGGCCGCCCGGGCGGCTCCAAGTGGGAAGACATCGACCTGTGCATGCTCTCGACGTTGAGCCTGAAGCTAGACCAGATCCCGCGCGGCGTCGCCATCAGCGTCAATGTCGCACCCGAAACGATCCTCGACGAGCGCTATTGGGCCCGATTCATCGAGTGGATCGACTATTTCGCTGAACGGCATGACGCCGATGTGATCGTCGAGATTTCGGAACGTATGCACGTTCCTGAATCGGATATCGCCGAGGTCATCAGCACGCTCCACAACGCCGGCGCGCTTGTCGCACTCGACGACTACGGCACGGCCTCCTCGTCAGAGGAACGCCTCATGTCGCATCAGTGGGACATCTGCAAGCTCGACTATCGCCCGATCATGCGTCCTGAAAGAGACAAGATCGCTCAGATGGTCGTGCGCTACTGCGATCGTCGCGGCATCAAGACCGTGCTCGAGGGGCTGGAAACGCGAGCGGATCTGTTGCTCATCGATCGTATCGCAGCGAACTGGAACCAAGGCTTCGTCTACGGCTACCCGTTCCTGAGCCAGCCTGTTGAAAATCAGCGTCTGTTTCCCGCGCTGTCGCCGTGGGAGATGACCCCGTGCTGAGCCGCAGCGTCCGTTTCGGACTGTGCCTTTTCCTGTTGCTGTTCTCAGTGACGCTTATGGCCGCGCCCGGAGATACGGGCGGCACGGGTGGCTCGAACGACACCGGCGGCGCTGAGGATTCTGGCGATGAAGGCGAGGGCGAGGGCGAGGGAAATGATTTCTCCTGTCCCAGTGCTGAGCTGATCTCCGGGCGAATGATCACCGATATCTGCTGGAGCTGCCTGTTTCCGATCAAGGTTGCCGGCGTGGCACTCGGCGGTGGCAGTGGCCGGATTCCCGACGATGCCGCGGATCAGATCTTCTGTGCGTGCGAAGACGATGCCGATGGTACGTTTCAGCCCGGCCTGACGATGAGCATGTGGGAGCCGGCGCGCATCGTCGAGCTGGTCAAGACGCCCGGTTGTTCACCGACCCTGGGCGGCGCACGACTGCCTACTGGATCGTCACGCGAGAAGGGCAAGTCCGCCGATGGCGAGTACGACAACTCGGACGTGTCTTTCTACCACTACCACTACTACGCCTTCCCGATCCTTCTCATGCTCGACCTGTTCGTGGAGACGCGTTGCAATGCCGGCGGCTTCATCGAGATGGATCTCATGTACCTGTCGGAACTCGACCCGACCTGGAATAACGACGAGCTGGCGTTCTTTACCTCGCCCGAAGCTGCGGCCGTCGCCAATCCGATTGCGGTCGCCGCGTGTGCAGCGGACGCGGTGGGCGCGACCGCCGGCCGACCGCTCCAGCGCATGTTCTGGTGCGCGGGATCGTGGGGCACGCTCTATCCGCTGAGCGGACACGACACATCGACCGGGATGGTCAGCGACACGAACCTGGCTGCTGCGAAAGCGGTTGCCGCATTGCACCGTCGTGGCCTGACGCGTGGCACAACTGGCTCGCGGAATCTGTGCGGTAGCAGCATCGAACCGATGTTTCCGAAGGATCAGTACAAGTGGTCGATGTTCTTCCCGCGCGCTGAAGCCGATGGGGATCATGTGACTGGCGAGACCACGCTCAAGTGGGGGTGGGGCCGCTCGATCCCCGGCATGGGTGAAGACGCCGTTTACATGCTCTGGCGCTGGAACGACTGCTGCATGGTGTTCTAGCCGATGCTCAACCGTGATTGCCTGATATTTCGCGCGGTTACTGTGCTGCTGATCGTCGCGACGTTCTGGACGCCACTGGGCGTGACCGTCAACAACGCACGCGTGCTTGGGCTGCTGATGAGTCTGGGCGTCGCCACGGCATATGCCGAGGACAACATACTCAGCGGCGCGGAGGCGGGCAGGGCTTTTGGCTCGGCTCAGATGGACAAGTTCACCAATCCCGAGATGCAGGGAAATACGGTGACGTTCCCGGGCCTGGATCAGAGCCTGGACATGAGCCAGATGTACCCGGATGCGGTGAGCAATGGCGCGACCGGTTCCGACTTGGAGGACGTCTATGGCGATGAACACGCCATGCAGGAGGCCGGTAGCGCGGCACAGGAACGTCTCAAGGACGAGAATTCGACCGACGGCATGGCCTACCGGGTTCTCATCGATACGACGCAGAACCTGTCGCGTCCCGACCTGACAAACGATCCGATCTTCACGCAGACCGATGAGGTCAACGCGAACATCGATCTCTACACGAGCGGCTTCGCTGATTGCTCAAAGGACACGACCTTTGATCAGGGCACGATCGCAGCCCATGTGCCGGACTATCAGTATTGCGATCGCAGCGGGCTGCCCATCGACGACAGCTGCCAGGCCAAACAGGTGGTGCGCTCGAATGAGATTCCGGTGTCCGTTCGGTTGGGCGCCTACATGCTTTCGACGGCCAACTACGAGGTTGATCTCCAGGCGGGCACTTGGGTGGTCACGAACCCCGCCAACGGCGCGCAATACGCCGGTGAAGTGCCCGTGCTCGATTACGACACGGTTTGTCCGGCTGGTGCGCCCAGCGAGGTCACACAGACAAGCTCATTCGACTGGACGAAAGCCCCGGTGCCGGGCGGTTTCGATAGTAGCGCCTACTATCGCGTGCTCGAGATGCCGACCTGTGAGAACGATCTGGTCGGCATCTTCCAAATTCAGGACAACAGCGGAAAGCAGTGGTTTAAGTACGGTGCCGATTTTCGGCTGAGCTTTCGCAGCATCACAGATGCCTACTGGGACAACCCCGAGTGTGCGAAGGCAGCCACGACAGTCGAGGAGTTCTGTGCGAACAGCGACGCGCAGGTGATTACCGACGGTGGCCTCAGCGGCGGCTGCGCGGTGTTCGACGGCTTCCGCATTTGTGAAGGTACCGAGTTTGCCGAGGTGCTCACGCCGCCGGCGCCGGGCTATTCGAAGTGGCTATCGACCGTCACGATCAAAGGCATGACCCCGGACAACTGCCCGTTCTGGAAAGGGCAGATGGAATGCTGGACCGATGCGCAGGGCGTCGAGCAATGCCCGGACATTGAGGAATTCTCCGCGACCGACTGCCAGGAATACGAGCAAGACCCGAGCTGCGGCTTTGTGAGTTCGGATTGCACCAAGGGCGCTGAAAGCGGTTCCGGCCAATGTCTGTCCCGAACAGAGACATGGGATTGCGGCTACGACCAGGACGTGCCGACACTCGAGTCGAATACCGAGTACACCTGCGCCGGCGAGATCCGCTGCATGGGGATGGAGTGCGGCACCGAGAACAGCTCGACCAGCCAGGATTTCGCGCGCGCTGCGGCGGCGCTACAGGCTGCGGAGGCGATCCGTCAGGACGGCTCGTGCGAACAGGCCGTGGACGGCGGGCATCACGACGTAGAGGACTGCAAGATATTCCAAGGCGAGGCCATGGAGTGCAAGAAAGCGGTCGGGGGCTACGTCGACTGCTGCGAGACGCCCGATAACGTCTCGATGGGCGATTACCTGAACCTGATGTTCAGTGCGCACAAGGCCATGACCACGAGCATTGGCACCGGCGGCGCGGTCGGAGGGGCATGGGAAACCCTGCGCACGCCTTATCAGGCGGGCTGGGATCATGTGACGTCGGCCTGGGATAGCGTGAAGGGTGGATTCGCGAACGCCTACGACTCACTCACTGGCACCAGCAAGGCGGCCGGGTCAGAGGTCGCCAAGACGGGGGTGATCGCGAAGGCGAAACAGAAGTTCATGACCAAGACAGTGGAGTGGACTGCCAAGGCATTCGGCCCCGAAGCGGCCAATGCCTTGTTTGTGTCAGTGGGCGAGGCCGGCGCGCAACAGGCAGCGGTCGATTCAGCGACGGGCCAAGTCAATGCGACCGGCCAGCTTCAGCTGGGCGGGGCAGTAGGCAATCTGTTGGGCGGCGTGATGCTGGCCTACACGATTTATACGATCACGAAACTGCTCATTCAGATTATCTGGGCCTGCGAACCGGAGGAGTTCGAGCTCGGCGCTAAACGTGAACTAAAGAGCTGCCATTACACCGGATCGTACTGTGCAAGCGAGGTGTTGGGCGTCTGTGTAGAGAAGCGCCAGAGCTATTGCTGCTTCAACTCGCCGCTATCGCGGATCATTCAGGAACAGGCCCGAGCCCAACTCGGAGTCGGCTGGGGTGATGAAGAAGATCCTGATTGCCGGCCACTGCGCACCAGCCAGCTCAACGATCTGGACTGGGATCGTATAAACCTCGATGAATGGCTCGGCATCCTCAGCGCGAATGGCCATTGGCCGAACGCCGATAATCTCAATCCCGCCGATCTGACCGGCGCCGGGTCCGCGCTCAATACGGGCGATCGTGAAGATGTGGTTACCCGGACCGAAGGCCGTATCGACGGCATCGACATCACCGACAAACGCCATGAGGCAGCCAACGATATCGTCACCGATCTGGACGACTACGCGCCCTCGGACGTACCGCTGACCAGTGACGACGGCGGCGCGAAAGCTGACTGGGATGAAGATGGTGTGCCGAATGCCACTGACAACTGCACTTTCACGGCGAACGCGAGCCAGATCGACCGTGATCGCAATGGTGTAGGGGATGACTGCGAATAGGGCTGCGCTGTTCGATTACGACTGAGCAGAGGCCGAGGTGCTGCGATAGATTAGGGCTCTGTCATTCGAGACCGCGCCAGATCGCGGTGGATCCCTATGTGTGGACGCTACGGCCGAACGACATCGGCAGCTCACTTCGCGAAACTGATCGAGGCGGCCACGCCCGATGATGTAACCGACGGACCAGGGTATAACCTGCCGCCAGGTGGCATGCGGGCGTGCGCACTACGCACGCCACGCGACAACAGCCTCAAGATGGGTTCGGCGTGGTGGGGCTTGATTCCGAGTGGCGCAAAAGACGAAAAGTTTGCTCCGATCAACGCGCGCAGCGAGACAGCTGCAAGCAAGCAGCCTTTCTCCAACGCCTTTCAAAAGCGCCGGCTGCTTTGTGCAGCCGACTACTGGATCGAGTGGCAGAAACGCGAGGAAGGGGGCAAACAACCCTGGTTGATTCGACCTGCCGACGGCGAACCGTTCTTCTTTGCCGGAATGTGGACGCAGGCGAAGGGGCTGCCTTCGGATCACAAGCTCGCGGGTGCTGTGACGTTCACGATCCTAACCGGCAAACCGCACGACGATATCGCTCATATTCATAATCGCCAGCCGCTGGCCCTGACCAACGACGCAGCACGCGCTTGGGTCGATGCGCCGGCCGATGCTTCAGTCGAGCATCTGCATGGAATTCTCGAAGACGGGGTGGTTCGATCCTACGAGAGCTGGCCGATCTCAACGCTCGTGAATAAACCGAGCAACGATGAGGCGACGATAATCGAGCGAGTGTAAGGTCCGGTCGTGACGCTATCCGCGATAGGCGCGGCGCCGCTCCTGTTCGCGCTCAGCCGCAGGGAGCTGTCGTAGATAGGTGTCCAGAGCCGCGCTGAGATACTTTTCCAAGAATCGCCGTCGCAGGTAATACGCAGCGAGAAGCACCGCAGCGAGTACGGTGCAATAACCCGAACCGTCGAGCGGGATCGTGGCCCCGAAACGATCGTGCGTGCTCCATTCGTTCAACAATATGGCCATAAGCGTGGCCCCGAAGAACATGCCCCAGGAGTATTTCGCCCAGGCGGCCAGGCTTTCCCGGTGGGCATTTCGCATGGCTTGGTAGTCGCTCGCGCTCAAAATCGACGAGGGTGTTGGCATACGCTGATACGGGGTGAAGACGTGAAGGAAGCGGGCCGAGCAAACTTTCTTCACGTCCGCTCGGCCTCAAGATCAGTAGCGACGACCGAACCGGCCGGTAGAGCGCCGATTAAGGCAGAAGTCGAGGTTCGCAGCGGCCCAGCCGGAGTAGGGAACCTCCAGTACGCCGTTTCGGATCGCTCTGTCGAGTCGTGCTGGATCGGTTGTGAACTGGCCAATGCGAAACTGAACCATGTCGCCGACGTGATCGACGGTAAATCGTCGTAGCAAGTCACCCATGCCACGTTGCAGCTGGATTTTGATGCCGCGGTAGCGCTCGCCCGAGCACGCGATAATTTCACTACGTCCGATCGCATACTCGTAGACCTCATCCGAGCTCGCGTTCGAACTAGGGCCATCTATCCATCCCTTGCTCGCGCTAGGCAGCCCAATCATCCCACCTTCGGGAACAGGGCCAGTCGAACCCGTGGCCGCTAAAGCCGGCACGGTAAACGCGCAGCAGATCGCAGTAGCGAACCCGACCTTGAGGCCGATTATTTTCTTATTCACTGGGTTTTTACCTTCGTTATATAGCGCAATCTGCGCGTTAGAGCGGACTAGGCGCCCGGTGCGGGTTCGATGAAGTACAGCGCTTGGCCCTCGTGGAGAACCATCGGGGCCGGGAACAGGGCGTACTCGGACTCGTTCTTCTGGAATGGCATGCGGTTCGGCGCGATATAGATGAAGTAATTGCGCGGCAGTTCTGTGCTCATGCCGTTGAGCAAGCGAAGCATTGGCAGGTGTGGCTCTTTAGTAGCCGTCCAGCCTGCGGTGTCGCGGAAGTAGTAACTCACGCTGATTTCAACGCGCCACGCTGGATAGCCGCCGAGCACGGCCGGTGCAACTGCATCATTGATCTGTTGCGAGGCCTTCCCGAGCATGGGGATGCTGAAGCGCACTTCGCAGATGTAGGACGATGTTTCGCATTCGCCGCCGCCGATGTATCCAATTAGCGCGTCATAGGAGGCTTTTTGCGGGTCGGTTTGTCTGATCCGCTCCCAATGGTAGGGAGTGGGCATCTGCATGGCTTCCATGCCCGCGCGGGCCAGCGTCGTGATGCGGCTTTTCGCCTGAACGATTGCTTCATCGCTGGTGGCAGCTTCGCTTTTCGGAATCCAGGCAACGATGTTCGTGCCTCCCGCCTTGGGCACGTCGCCGCCCAGAAGCAGGTTCGTGAGCATGTTCATGCCCACGTTGCCGCCGAGAGAAAGACCATTGGGGTTACTCAGAAAGCCCAGCCCGCCGGCCGCCAGCGTGCCGCCCAGGCTCGCGCCGTTCGTGTCGACCTGTTGCTCGACCTTTTCGTGTTCTACGTCTTCGAGGGTTTCGTAGCCGGCCGCACGCGTGAGATTCCACGCTTGTGAGTGGTCGGGATCGGTGTCGTGCATCGTGGGCGGCGCCGTCGCGCAGCCCGACAAGGCGGTCACTGCGAGCGCGGCTGCAATAGCGAAGGTATGGCGAGAGATCATGGGCTTGGTTTCCTGATAGGTCGTATCGTCAATGCTAGTGCGGAGCGGTAATTCCGCAAGAGGTTCAGCCGCTTAGGTATCGGCGGCAAACGCTCGGGCATAAAAAAGGGCGCCTGCTTCATAGCAAGGCGCCCAGATCGGAAAGAGGGGAGTGTCAGGCCGTGGCAGCCTCCTCGGCGGGGGCGTCGGTCGCCTCAGCATCCTTGGCAGTCTCATCGGCTGTCTGCGGCGGAATTGAAGCCGCGACTTCTTCTTCCTTGCCCTTGGCCTTGGCCGCACGGTGGGCGCGCTGTTCGAGATCGACAATGCGGTTGCCCAGGCGCAGCGTACGGCGCTGCCAGTCGAAGATCAGCTGGCGCCGATTCTTGTTCTCCAGCAGTCCATGAATCCACAGACCGTCGATCACGGCCACGAGAGCGTCGTACAGGCGCATGACATCGAGCAGGCGGCTGACTTGCGGGGATGAGACCTGCACGCTGGTATCCATGGGCGAGGTGTAGGCCACGCCACGCTCGACGCCGCCGGCGCGGCCGATTTCGGTCAGGCGAGCCTTCTCGGCTTCGATGTCGGTTTTCCAGTTGACGATCATGTCGTCGATCACCTTCTCGACTTCATCGACTTCCTCGTCCTCGCCGATGATGCGAAGGATCACGTCGATCGCGTGCAGCGACCGTGCGGTGCGGGCGAAGCTGCGATCGAACACGCGTTGGGCGTATTCGGTTTGCAGGGTTAGCGGTTGGTCTAAGACCGGGTTCGAGTATTTCGTGGCCATGGCTGTTCTCGCTTGGTGTTGGATGTGCCGATCAGGATTTCGGCAGCGTCAAAGTTAGCAACGCCCATCCCCGACACAGGGGCGCAAAGTAGCCAAAATCGGCGTTTTTCAGACGCCGCGATCCCGGTCGTCGGTCTAGTATCGAATCTCTCTCTCGTCCTTTTCGGACGACACGCTGCCCGCGTGTAAAGCCGGGTCTCGATAGCTGATCGAGTCACAAGAACAGCAATAACCCCGCCGTCCCGGAGGTCTTTATGCACCTCCCGGACGGGGGAGGTGCGTCTTCGTTCTGGAGATGTGCCATGGCAAATGCCCAAGTCTCACACCAGAAGCTCGAGGAAATGGGTCAGCTGCTGCTGACGTTCTTTTTCTCGGATGATCCTGAGCCCAATTCGGACCCTGCGTGGTCTGACGTGGACATCGACACGCTGCGCGAGAGCATTCTCAAGGATGCCCTCGGCTGCATTATCGGTGTTGGCGGTCGTCGTCTGGAGGCAATCCGGCGCGACGCCTGGCAATGGATCACGTCTCGTAATCTGCATCCTTTCGCCTTCGACGTATGTGCGAAGTCGCTGGGTGCTGATCCAGACGAGCTGAGGGTGGCTTTCGCCCGTTTGGTCGAGCGCAGCGAATACGCGACCGTGCAAGACCTGAATCGTGCCCGTGCCCTCCTCGCAGAGTATCTCGAGGAACCGGGTAAGCCCTGCGGCAAGCTCGCCGCGCTACTCAACGCCTGATCGTCAGGCGCCATCCCAGCCGGGGTATTTCACCCGGCGGGTGGGGTGCTCCGGCTTTTTTTAGCCAGGAGTATCTATGGAGTCCAAAGCCAACATCTACCGCGTTCTGCGGCAGACGTATTCCTTCATGACAGCGGCTCATGCCTGGGCGTGTGCTCAGGCCGAGATCGATCTTGCCCGGCGAGTCCAAGCAACGGGCTTCGAATGGCAGACCGATGCCCGCTACAACGAGTTCGCAACGTGGGAAGAAGCCGGTTTCACTCTGACAGCACGAAAGGAGCTGGACGAGCTGGGCTGGGAGCTGGTCGGACGCGATTTCTTGGGCACCTTTCAGGAGCTCTGGGCACCGCATGCGATCCATCACAGCGATGATCCTCGGATTCTGACCTGGTTCGTGCCAGCAGAACCCGACTATCGCCATGAGAACTACCGTCGGGCGCGTTCCTACGGTGATGACTGGCACTACGTCGATGTGGTCGTCACTGCCAGCCGAGAAGGCGTCGTTCTGGGTGAGGCCCGGTTATGTGGCATCGAGTCCGATTCGGACGAGAGCCACTTCACCACGGTCGCATTCGAGCAGGCTGACGAAGCCATCGCTTTTGCCCATACGGCACTCAAGAACCTCTGCGGCTGCCACTAGCCGTTCGTAACTGACAAGCAAAACCCTGCCGGGTATCTCACCCGGAAGGGTCGGGGTATTCGGCTTAATCCAACAAGGAAATAGCCATGAAGAATCCCCCAAGCCTGATCAACGGCCTGTATCGCACCCTCTACATCGAGCGCGCCGAGAAAGGTGAAACGATCCAAACCACGCTGGAGTTCCACACCTCGGCCGCGGCTCGCCAATTTGAGGCGAACATCGGTGAGAAGGCACCCCAGGCCCTCGTCGTGCCCGGACAGCACATGATCCACGTCACGACAGATAGCCCCGAGATGAGCCTGAGCGCATTCGACTGCATCGAAAGCGCCCCGGCTCGCAACATTCGCGTTTCGTTTTCGCCCGCAGTAATGCCGGCCTGACAACACGCTTTTTCACCCACCCCGGTCAGGGCCATCCCGACCGGGGTGGTCTTGGCTTTTTTTTAGCCAGGAGAGATTGATGAAGTACGTTATTGGTTACCGAGTGCCGCACATCCATGAGGTCAAGGTAGGCATCGATGCCGACAGCGCAGAGCAAGCGCTGGCCAAGGCTCAGATGATGTTCGACAACGGCAAGCGCTGGGATGAGTCAGACGACTGCATGTTGTTGCACGACGACTTTTCCGAGGATGAAGGCGCGGGTCACGCGTTCGAGTTCACGCTCAGCCAGGAGTTGGGCGACAACGACTATCCCCGGCCGGACTACAGCGTGCGTGCTATGGAAAAGGACGCTACCGCTAGGGCCGTGGTCGAGCAGCTCGTCGAAGCCTATCGGCGTGCCAGTGAAACTGGCGCACCGGTCAAAGGCGGCGATATCGATGCAGCCTACCTGCTGGCCCTTGAGTGCCAGCTCTAGGGCACAGCCGGACGGTTTACCTCGTCCAACAAAGATCAAGCGGGCTTCGGCCCGCTTTTTTTTCGGCATAACCAGGGCGGGCCATACATCTGGCGCGAGTCGAAGGGCGCACTGTCCGTGACCCTTACTTAGAGCTAGGTTGATTTTGCGCCGCGCGTGCGCGAAGCGCGTCGAAGTTTGGCTCGCTAGCGGCGCCCCCTACGTTCTCCATTGCACGCTCGTACGCGCCCCAAGTCGTACGCGGTCGACCGTCGCGACGCAGGGTGAATGGAACGCGGTTTTCTTTCAGCCAACGCAGTTGTCTTTTGACCTGATCCGGGTCGTATCCCGTCAATTCAGCGAGATCCTCATCGGTCAAGAGAGGCTTCGGGTACAGGGTCATGCGGACCTCGAAAATGATCGTCACGGCACACTGCCGATGAGATTAGGTGACACGATGAATACGAGCAACAAGGTGTGCAGAACCCCGATTCCCGATACTTTTCCTATTGCTACGTCGAATCCGTCTCGGACTGTGATGCAAACACCTTTGTGTGGATGCAGGGCAACGCACTGTTCGAGAATCGGCTGCAATTTGTCTATCAAGCTGGTTGCTGAGGGCCCGATACTGACGTATGCGGTACGCCACGATTAGATAACAAGCGGGCTTCGGCCCGCTTTTTTTGTGCGTCATAAAGCAAGAAAAACATGCGTCTTCCGTCGCTTGAGCTGCTTGCGTGGCCGCCTATAGTGGCCCCTGATCCAAGGGAGATAGTGAACATGCGTAGTCGGGTGATGGTGTCGTTTTTCTGCGTGCTGGCTTTGGTGGTGAGCACAGCTCACGCCAGCATCGAAGTGGCGAGTTGGAACGTGAAGCACTTGGGGTGGAACAACGGCAAGGATGAGTCAGCGGTAGCGACGGTCCTAAGCCGATTCGACCTGATTGCGATCCAGGAAGTCATGAAGCCACAGGCGATCAAGCGTCTTGAGCGGCGTCTGGAGTCGGTAACGAGCGAGGGGTGGAGCAGCCTCGCCAGCGACACGATCGGGCGTGGCTCATACAAGGAGGCCTATGCGTTCATCTGGCGCGATGCCGAAGTCTCGTTCGAGGGTGGGGCAGTCGTCTATCTCGACCCCGGCGATGTGTTCGCGCGTGAGCCGTTTTCGGCGCTGTTCGCCGATCGCGATGACGGCCAGCGATTCGTCTACGCCAGCGTTCATATCCTCTACGGCGACGGCAAGGCCGATCGCACACCAGAAATACGGGCGCTTGCCGATTACTGGCAGTGGCTTGAGGAGAGCTTCGATGCGCCGGCCGTGCTAGCGGGCGATTTCAACATGACGCCGGATGAGCCGGCTTGGCGAGCACTCGGTCGAGATGCACGCCCGCTGATCACCCGTGGCGCCACAACCCTGTCGTCACACGACAATCGCTTCGCAAATCTCTACGACAACATCTGGGTGCGGCCCGGGCGGCTCGATATCGCAGGCAGCGGGATTGCGGATTTTCCGAGCTGGCTGAACATCACTCACGAAACAGCTCGGGAAACCGTCTCAGACCATGCGCCGGTCTACATGAGGATCGGAAAGGATGAGCACGAGCGTTAAGGCAGGCGACCACAACAACAAGGCAAAGATCATGGACAACACAATTACCTATAAGCAGCTCAAGAGCGCACGTCTTTGGGGCATACCTCTGAAACTTCTGCTCGTGCCGTGCGCTGGTGCGACATTGCTGTTCGACGCTGGCGTGATCCTGGTGTCGTTCTCAGAACCCGAGCACGTCGTTAAACTTTTTCTTATGGCGCTTATCATTTCCGTTCCAGTCGCGGCCTTTGCCTGGTTCGTGATTCGGCGAGACCGTGGAATCATCGCTCGCATTCAGAACATGACCTATGCAGAGTTCTCCCAGGCACTGCGCGAGCAGCGCGTGGTGGGTGAAATTCACCCCAGATCCTTGTTCGATCCCTTCGATCGCAGATTCGCCCGTTGCTACATCCTCGATGACGGGGGCGTGGTCGATGTGGCCGGCACGCTCCAACCACGCCGGGATCGCGACAACTACCGCCATTTCCAGCATGTCGAGATCTACAAGCTATAAGCCCGATCTGGGGCGACCTTTCACGACGTCGACCGGTAGCCCGGTCGGCGTTTTTTTTGGTCTTGCAGAAATGCCGACCCCTTTTAGCTTTGAGCTGAACCCCAACAGCTAAAGCAACCACCGTGAGTGCAGTCCTAGAAACCATTGACGAACCGACCTTCTTCGCGCCGGCCAACGATGACGCCGTTGATGTTCTGATCGAACAGTACGAAAGCGGCTTGGCGAATATGCAGCATGTGGCGTCGTTCATGTCGGGCCCGGAGATGCAGCGGGCGGCACACTTTTTTCTCGAAGCCCAGCGAGATCGGTTTCAGCGCCAGGTTCCCGAGGCGGCAAAGCTGTTCAACATGGAAAAAGCCAAGAAAGCGCTCGATGCGCATTATTGGCAACGCGCACTCGAGCTTACCGACGTGCTCGACTACATGCCCAACGCCAAACGCCGGGATTGGCACGACCAGATTCAACGCTGCGACTGTCCGGCGTTCGAGGAGCATACCGTTCGCGATAATTTGAGAATGATGCTCGCTCAGCGTCTGGATTATCTGTCTGAAATGGTCGAGGGGATCTTTACTGGTCTTTCGGGTGAGCACGTCACGAACCGGCCGGAGGGCTTCTCCAAACGGATGATCATCAGCTACGTCTATACCGAGCACGGCTCCACAACCGATCGCTCGGGCCTAATCCACGATCTGCGTGCGGTGCTGGCGAAGTTCATGGGTTACGAGCTGCCGCGACACCGCGGCTCAGCCTCGATGCTCTACAAGATTCGCGACACCACGGGTGTGTGGTTCACGCTCGACGGTGGCGCGCTGCGCATTCGTGTTTACAAGAAGGGCACCGCACATCTTGAGGTGCATCCTGATCTGGCATGGCGGCTGAACGAGATCCTCGCCCATCGCCATCCTCGAGCGATTCCGTCGGCATATCGACGGCGCCCGGAGACTCGGCAGCGCACCGCTACGCTGCTCAATCGACCGATCCCGTTCCCCGTGCTACAGCTGCTCGAAAAAGGCACCTACTGGCGTTATGAACGGCCGCCGAGGCAAGCCAACGAGTTCAGCTTTGACTGGGACGCGCGCCACGATCGCAAGCTGCTAGCCGAGGCCAAGGCCATTCTTGAGGTGCTGGGCGGCGTACCGATCGCGAACAGCGACGCGTACCTGTTCGATTACCCCGCTCAGGATGTTATCGGCGAGGTGTTACTCAGCGGGCTGCTGCCGGACCAGCGCTCTCATCAGTTCTACCCGACGCCCCCAGAGATCGCCGAAGCGGTGATCGATGCCGCACAGATCGGGCCCAATCATCGTTGCCTTGAACCCAGCGCGGGACAGGGCGGCTTGGCCAGCTTCATGCCGCAGGATCAGACCCACTGCGTCGAGATCAGTCCTTTGAACTGCCAGGTGCTGCGAGCACGCGGCTTCGAAGCGAGCGAGGCTGATTTCATGTCGTGGCGTGACGGTGTGTTTGATCGCGTCTGTATGAATCCCCCTTACGACCGGCGGCGGGCCCGTGTTCATCTCGAACGCGCTGTGTCGATGCTGGCGCCTGGCGGGCGCCTCGTGTGCGTGCTGCCGGCGTCATACAAGGAAAAGGATTTGCTGCCGGGCATGAGTATGTCCTGGTCGCGAACCTATCGGGACGCATTCCCCGGTGTGTCGATCAACGTGGCCATACTGACGGTGCAGGCGCCGGGGTGAGTCCCGGTATTGGACTGCTCTGCAATGTTGAGATCGTCGGCGTATAATGACGATATCGACACTGAGGTAATCACCATGAGCGCGAACATTGAGATCAGTCGGAGCGAACGCACGCTTGCCCTGCTGGGCGGCGGCCAATTCGTCCAGTTGTCTGCGCGCGAGCTGGGCAACCCGGCCAAGGTCAGAAGCGTTATTCGTGAAGGCCTGCCTGTGGCCAGCGCCCAGTACGCGCGTGAGCATAGCGGCGTGCCGAACCGGCTGTTCGATCAGGTCGTACCACGCACGACGCTGATTTCGGCGGGCAAGAGCAAATCGAAGCGACTATCCAAGCCGGTTTCTGAGGTTGTGCTGCGCGCTGCCAAGATCATCGCGCTTGCAGAGGAGGCTTTCGGTGACCGCGATCGCGCGATGCACTGGCTTAATAACTCGAATCCGGTATTCGAAGACGAAGCCCCGATCACCCTGACGGATACGGAAAGCGGTACCGAGTGGGTCGAACAGGTGCTCGGCCGGATGATGTACGGCGTTGATGCTTGATGCGGTTATATCGCGTCGCACAGCAACGCTATGCCGAGGATCTAAGCGGCAAGGGCGCTGAACTCTACGGCGGACGGTGGACGCCTGTGGGGTATCCGGTGGTCTACGCGGCGGAGCATCCCGCGCTCGCTGGTTTCGAGAAGCTCGTTCATGCCGGCGTCGGGGTGGCTAAGGCGCCGCTCAAGCATCGGCTGGTCGTGCTCGAGGTGCCAGGCGCTGAGATTGAGCGTGTCGCCCATGTTCCGAACGATCCCGTCGATGTCGGGCAGGCGTGGCTCGATGCCGGCGACAAGCCGCTGCTGCGAGTGCCATCGGTGGTTGTGCCGTATGCCTGGAACTATCTGATCAACGTTCTTCATCCTGCGATGGCAGATCTAACCGTCAGCGACAACGTGGCATTTGTTTTCGACGGGCGCATTGGATCAGGCCGGTCATAGCGGTCACATAACGCGGCTCCGCACAAGTCTACGCCCGCTAAGAGCTTCTTACCGCACGGCCTAGCATTCGGCGGCTATCGACCCACAGCGGTCGGTCCGGCTACGGTTGCCTGCCCAAATCACATAAAGCATTTCTCCAATCGCACCGGATGCGTCGCCGAGTAATGGATGTCATCGGTTTCTGCGCCTACGGATGTCTCGGAACAGCGCATTAACCGCATTGATGTCCTGCAGCAGCTCAGCCGGCTGCGTTACCGCACGCTGCTGGCCAGCTGCGTGGGAATGCGCCCGGACGTTCCGGCAGCACTTAGCGTGCAGGCGTTGGACCTCACAATACTCCGCATCTTCCACGGTCATTACGCCGTTGAGTCGACCGACCGAAATGTTGTCTCGAAACCGCACGACGGTCTCATTTAAAATCGTATCCTCGATCCCGACCTCAATCGTTACCCGAAGATCATCGTAGGCGTTGCGTATCGCAAGCCGCTCTTCGTCCCCCGGAGGATTGTTAAAGTTGTTGGCGATCAGATCTTGATCGGCGTGATGATGCGCTATGCGCTCGCGGTATCGGCGCATGTCATATGGCAATCCTGCATCGATGTAACCAGGACCTTCCGCGCGATAGCTGATCGATTTCACGCTGGGCGTCTGTCCGGCATCACCACAAAGCGTGGTCAGTTCACCGAAAAAAACTGCGTCGTGAGTGAAGACAATCACTTGCCGGACGGCGGATTCCTCGACGATTCTTCTTGCAACCCCAGTTCGATGGCTGTGGTCGAGGCTGGAAACTGGGTCGTCGAACACGATCCCGGAAGAGGATCCTGATTGGTGGAGTTCGGCAAAGAAGTACGCAAGTGCGCACATGCGCTGCTCGGCCTCACTAAGCACGAGATGCGGATCGAGCTGGCTGTCAGAGAGGAAAATCCCGAGACGTACTGAACCAGCGTTGCCGGTTGAACTGATCCCAGCGTGAATATGGTAAAGATCAAGCCTTCTGAGCTCATCGTTCATCTGACCGGCCAGTGCCTCGCTGATGTAGGTCTTAGCAAGCTGGCCGGCAAATAGAGTGATCCGGCGCGTGTTGCCGATATCTTCAAGACACCTTTCAAGCTTCGCCTTGCGGTCTAGATTGCCGACCACACGGGCGATGCTGCCGATGTGCTCCGACAGCAAGCGTCGCGCTTCCAATTCCTTCAAGCGAAGCCGCTTCGCCGCCAAGGCCGTCGCATCGAGGTTTGCACGCAGCGCCGTCGCCTCGGAGCGCAAGTTGTCCGCCACCGAACGCGTCTGAGCGGTAGGATTAACGCCGCGATACATTGGCTTGTCTTGCCATTCCCCGTTCGCCACCGCAGTTCTGAGCCACTGGAGACGAGAGAGGAGGTCTTCTTGGAAGATCCGGATGTCGTCCGGCAGAGTATCAATACGTCCGCGCAGGCTTTCGGACATTACCTGCGAGACTGTAAACGTAACCGTCGCGTGTTCGAGGTCCCGAACAAGCTGTTGCCAAGAGTTGCGCGCGGCTTGGGCGGCTTCGGACGCCGTATTCTTCACATAGTGATCGAAGCGCTGCAAACGATCTTTTGCAGCCGGCGTAAGCTCCTGCTGGCAAAGTACGCATTGCGCGCCTTCGTCTGTGACGGGGAATACTTGGTCTGGATAAGCCGCTCGATTTGAATATTCGCGTGCGGCATTGAACAGGAACGCCCAAGGCCCCTGGCCCGTTCCGGGAAGCAGCGGCGTTGTATCTTCGGCCTGCAGCAGAGCAGAGGCGCTTCGCTCGGCTGCCTCGGCGTCCGATAACCTTTGATGCGCCGCTTGCACGGTATCGATCGCTTCATCGGACACGACGCTAGCGGCGCCTTCGATTGCGGCAGACAACTCTTCGACCCTAGTCGCGGCGTTGTCCAGCAGCGTCGCTTTGGCCGTAGGATCCGCTTCGCTAATTTCCTCGGGCAGGCGTGCAAGCTCCGCTTGCTCGTCCGCGGTGAGTTCGGAAAGTGCGCGCGCCCGTGCCAGATTAGTGGTAGAGCTGATTGGATGTACGGCCCGGCCAGCGTCGGTATCCGCAGGTATGACGTTAAACGGCGTGACGTTCACCGCGAGCCCGTCTATCTCCGCTTGCAATCGCGGGCTCAGCGCCTGACTGAGACCGTTAGCTAATTGCTGAAGATACGTTAGAGCGACCGGCTGAAATGTGGCCGCTTGTCGCGATTGCAGATAGTCGCGCGCGCAGTCGCCGTCGAACACGGAAATGCCCCTGATTTCGTGCCGAGAGACGTGGTCGCGTTGCCCGCTCCAGAGTGCCTGATCTGGGATGCCGTCTAGCTCGAAGCTGATGGTGGCGCTCGGCGTGAGCTGCGAGAAGTCAGGATCGTAGGCATTGGCATAGACGGTGCCAGGGCTCCTGGCCCGGCACGCCTGCTTCAGCACGCGCGCATAGCCGGATTTGCCGGTGCCGTTTCCACCGTATGCGATGTTGAGCCCTTGCGGCTGGAAATCCAAGGTTTGGTCGTTCGGGATTTGTCCAACGTTGACCAACGTATGCAGGCTCGTGAGCACCACCGTCGCGTCTTGGTTCGCCTCGGCGGGGAAATGGTCCCTGGCGAACGGGATCGGTTGCGGCGCAGGGTCTAGCGCACTTTCGAGTCCGTGGTGTTGCTTGGCAAGATCGAGAATCTCGTCAAGATCGGCATCGTGCCATTCTCCTTGAGTGCATAGCCGCCGTAGTGCGTCGCGACGCCATGGTGGAAGCCTGTCCGCCCAGGTAAGCACTTCCTCATAAATTGCCATGCCCCCTCCGAACTCGCACAAAAAAACGAGCATATCGGCTAATCAGGCGTCAGGCGAACTCTGCGGCTGGCCGCTGGATAACCAAATTTTGAATGCTGAGATTCCGTACTGGGAGAGCTTTTGAGTTTTCAAACCAGCCGAGCGACGTTTTGATTCCGGTCCTGTAATCATGCTGAAGTTGTGGCACTCCAGATCTGTGGCGATCTCTAGGGACGCACGGTCAAGCGGAAAGTGGTAGCTAGAATGTGACTAAAGACTGAGCTTGGGACAAGCCACATTGAAGCCCGCGAACGGCAGCTTTTGGCCGATTGCGACCCAAAGCGGCCGTAAGGCATGAAGCTTATCGATCTGCTTGGGCTCCGGGTAACCGATAGCACCCGGTGTAGCGGTCGGCTACGAGCCGGCGTCATATCGCGTCATCGATGTACATCGGCGCTGAGAATCACCGCTCCTACCACTGCAACACGTATCTCCGCGAAAGAATTTAGTATTCTCGCCGCGGCTAGATTGCGCAGTGACACCGTTGTCGCGCAAGCTCGGCATGAGTCGACAACGACGCAGCTTAGCGTTATCTAACTCATCGGTTTGGCCCGGCGACAGGGTCTCGACACAATGCACACACAGGCGGGGCGGCGTTATCGCCCACCCATCTGAATGATGAGCTCAAGGAGGGGGAGCTTGCCTTTAGCATGGAATGATATCCGCGACCGGGCGACGGCCTTCGCGCACGAATGGGCGAATGCGAGCAGCGAGCGCGCCGAAGCCCAGAGTTTCTGGAACGACTTTTTCGACGTGCTCGGCGTCAAACGTCGTCAGGTTGCGTTGTTCGAAAGGCGTGTCGAAAAGTTTGGTGATGCCGGCGGCTATATCGACTGCTTCTGGCCCGGAACGCTCATTGCCGAACACAAATCGCGAGGCAAGAATCTGGATTCCGCCTTCGCCCAGGCCATCGACTACACCGCCTATCTCAAGCCACGAGATCTACCGCAGTACATTGTGGTGTCGGACTTCGCCCGCATCCGCCTGCACGATCTCGTCAACGACACTGAACACGAGTTCGAGCTCGCCGAGCTGCCAAGACAAATCAAGCAGTTCAGCTTCATCGCGGGCTACAAGCCGCAGGTGCTTCGCCCAGAAGATCCGGTCAACATCGACGCGGCCGAGCGCATGGGCCGCTTGCACGATCGACTCAAGGAGTCCGGCTATCATGGGCACGAGCTAGAAATGCTGCTAGTGCGCCTGCTGTTCTGCCTGTTCGCCGAAGACACCGGTATCATCCAGCCTGCCCAGTCATTCCGACTGTGGTTGGAGGATCGCACGGCCGAAGACGGATCGGACTTGGGCGGCAAGCTCGCACATGCGTTTCAGGTGCTCAACACACCTCGCGACCGACGCCAGGCCAACCTCGACGAGCAGCTCGCCGAATTTCCCTATGTGAATGGCGATCTTTTTGCTGAGCTCCTGCCTATCCCGGCCTTCGACCGCCAGATGCGCGACGCATTACTTGACGCCTGCAGCCTCGATTGGAGCCAAATCAGCCCGGCCGTATTCGGCGCTATGTTCCAGTCGATCATGGATGACAAAGCGCGGCGCAACCTCGGCGCGCACTACACCAGCGAGCAGAACATCGAGAAGCTTATCAAGCCGTTGTTTCTCGATGAACTACGCGCCGAGTTCGAGCGCATCAGACACAACAAGCACAAGCTAGCCGATTTCCATCGCAAGCTGCGTACCCTCAAATTTCTCGATCCGGCATGTGGCTGCGGCAATTTCCTCGTCGTGACCTATCATGCGCTGCGCGAACTCGAACTCGATGTCCTGCGCGCCTCTGCGGCCGGCTCCGGACAGCTTTCGCTAGACGTTGAAGACTTCATCAAGGTCGACGTGGATCAGTTCTACGGCATCGAGATCGAGGAATTTCCCGCGCGCATCGCCGAGGTTGCGCTCTGGCTCACCGACCACCAGATGAACGTGAAGGTCGGCGAAGAATTCGGCATGTACTTCGCTCGTATCCCGTTGCAGGCAACACCCCATATCCACAACACCAATGCACTGCGTCTGGACTGGGAGGATGTGGTGCCCATGGATGAGCTGAGCTACATCATCGGCAACCCGCCTTTCTCGGGCGCCATGGTAATGACCGACTCGGCACGCTCCGATATGGCGAAGACCTTTTCCGACCTCAAAGGCGCCGGGGTGCTCGACTTCGTGGCCTGCTGGTACTGGCGCGCCGCCAAGTATGTCGAGGGCACCCACATCGACGTGGGCTTTGTATCTACCAACTCGATTACCCAGGGCGAGCAGGTAGGTCTACTGTGGCGCGCGATGGCCCAGGACTTCGGCATGTCGATACGTTTTGCCCACCGAACGTTTCGGTGGTCCAACGAAGCCCGCGGCGCGGCCGCCGTGCATTGCGTAATCATCGGGTTCGGTCTGGATACGACTAGGCCGCGCATTCTCTACGACTACCAGACGGTCGACAGTGCGCCCGATGCGATGGCCGTTGACAACATCAACCCGTACCTGGTCGGCGCCCCGACCGTATTCCTGCCGAATCGATCAACCCCCTTGTGCGATGTGCCCAAGCTTCGATTCGGCAATATGCCCCGCGACGGCGGGAACCTGCTGCTCAGCGAGGACGAGCGCAAGGAGCTGCTCGAAAATGAGCCGGCGATCGCCCCGTATGTGCTGCCCTTCATAAGCGCCCGCCAGTTCCTGAACAACCAGAAACGCTATTGCCTGTGGCTGGTGGAATGCCCGCCGAAAATTTTGGCCGCCTGTCCGCACACGCTTGAACGCATCGCGGCCGTCAAGGCGTTTCGAGAAGCGAGCAAGGCAGCCAGCACCCGTCGATTCGCGCAGACCCCGTCTGTCTTTTGTCAGATCGCCCAGCCCGACAGCGATTACATCCTCGTACCGCGGCATTCGTCGGAACGCCGACTCTATGTGCCGTTCGGTTTCTTCTCGCGATACGACATCGTGGCCGATAGCTGTAACGCGATCCCAGCGGCCAGCCTGTTTCACTTTGGCGTCATAACATCAGCTATGCACATGGCCTGGATGCGCTACACCTGTGGACGGTTGAAAAGCGATTTTCGGTATTCCAAAGACATCGTCTACAACAACTTCCCCTGGCCGCTATCGGTCTCGGCCAAGCGTCAAGGCGCGGTTGAAGCGGCGGCGCAAGGGGTGCTCGATGCGCGAGCCCAGTATCCGGAAACTGCGCTGGCGGATCTCTACGACCCCCTGACCATGCCGCCGGCGCTGTTCGAGGCGCACCGATCCCTTGACCGCGTGGTGGACACAGCCTATACGCGGAAGAAATTCTCAGGCGACGCCGATCGCGTGGCGTTCCTGTTCGAGGAATACGCCGAGCTCAACGACGCTGCCGAATCAGGCTGAACGAATTACGCAGGCATTAGGCCGGCGGCAGCCTGCGCGAATAAACGGTTGAGCCCATTCGACTATGGCCCAACGACCCGGCTCGACCCGAAGCCGACACCAAAGGTCACCGCATCGTAACGTTTCCGGTGCCGTTTCGCCGCCCTATAATTTGGCCCGAACGAAACCCAATAATAAACGCTTCGCCTAGCGGCAAATGCGGTAGTGACTGCTTCATCTCGGGGAGCTTGAAATAAGGCGGGAGCGTATGTATTAGTACTGATGCCCTATCGATTCAAAGGACTTGAGTCCAGGAGCATTCGAATGTCACATACGGTGTGGGTTGTCGAGGCTGATCAAGGGGTGCGCGAATCCATCGAAGGATTGCTTAATTCAGCTGGCTACAACGTTCAAAGTTACCGGGACGCAACAGCTTTTCTCCGTGAATTTAGAAAAGCGCCCCGTGGGTCGGTTCTGATTGGCGACCATCTCGCGCGACTTGATGGACTGGAAGTGCTCAATGGCGTGTTCGACATTGCGAGCGACGCGGAGGTCGTGTTCCTGACCAGCCATGCAGCCGACGAGCGCGCAACGGCAGCGCTAAGAATCGGTGCTTGTAGCGTGCTAGAGAAACCGTACGACCCCATGTACTTAATGGGTATTATCGCGGCCAATGCGCTAGCGCAAGTCTCTGCTTTCAGCGCGTAGCGCCTCCAGAGGCTGCAAGGACTCGCGTTTAAAGTTCCTTTTCGAGCCAGGCTTGCAGTTTTTTCCGTGCATTACGTTTGGCCATTCGCTTCGTGTTGATCGCCGCCGGGCGCAGTAGTTCGTTGTCGTCACCGCGCACCAAAAATTTGCGTTGTGCCCCGATGATGCCGCCTTCGGGACCATAACTCGCGATGACCGTGATCTTGCAGTTATTGACATCAAGGGTGCGCAACGGATGCGACTCATCGGCTTGTAAGTCTTTATGCCGCTCCCCCGTTTGGCGAAGCAGTGATCGAAAGGTGCCGAGATTCATTTGTTCACCCGCGCCGAGCGGCCCTTGCCGCGTCACTTCCTGGGGGCGGTCCTCACTGTCTCGGGGCTGTGCCGTATCAAAGTCGGTCACGGATTCAGTATATTCGTTATCGCTGGCGCGAATCGTCATGTTGATGCTGTGAATATAAATCGGCTCCTGACTCATGTTGCTGATCAGGCAAACCGAATCAACTTGTTGACCCCATCCTTGGTTAATCAGAATTCGGGCCTTGCGCTGCCGCGTGAAGCCGGCATACAGCAGGTGCGCATAGAACAGCCATACGCCCAGCGTGCCGAGGCTCGCGAAAAACGACAACGCCTGCGCGTTCTGGTTGATCCACTGCCACATAACGGGAACATATCTCGATGAAGCGACGCCCTTTCATCGAGCCCGTTAAACGAGCCGGCGTTTCGCTTGATAATAAAAGCACGGCCTGCTTGCGAACGTACGCTGCGCGAATGCCTCAACAGTATTGACTGGTGTGTCGGTGCGGCGGTGCGCACCGACACATCAGTCTAAACGAACTCGCTTACATCTGCTCTTTCTGAGCGCGGGCGCCTTCACGCGCCTTGCCTAGCGAGGGTTCCTGGCCTTCCGGCTCGGGTTCCTGCTTCATGGAGAATTCGCTACGGCCATCCAGCGACGGCCCTTGGCTCCAACGTCCTTCGGGCGCTTTTTTGTCCAGCAGCGTGTTGAGGTAATAGTAGGAATGGGCCTTGGCTTCGTGATCCTCCGGTGTGGAGTTCGGGATCGGTAGCTGCTCTTCCATACCGCCGAGTTCCTCGATGATCGCAAGCCACTGCTGCTGGTGATACGTGTCGCGGGCGATCAGGAACGACAGGAAGTCCTTCATGCCCTTGTCGGCGGTCCAGTTGTAGAGCCGCGACGCCAGTACGCGTCCACCGGCCTCAGCGGCCACATTGCACATCATGTCCGCGCCGATATTGCCGGTGGCATAGACATGGCTCATGTCGAACGGCACGCCGTTGGCGTTGACCGGCATCGCCGACAGGCCGGAAGACAGCAGATGACGCGGGTTCATGCCGCCGAGGATCGCGTTGATCACCGGATCCTTCGCGGATTCTTCCTGATAGGACAGCGGTGCGCCTTCGAGATTGAGCGCTACGGCGTGGCCCAGCATCTCGATATGCGAAAGCTCTTCGGTGGCCGTGGACATCAGCAGGTCGCGGATGCGGTCGTCGCCGCGCGCGCCCATGGCCTGGAAGAAGTACTGCATGGCCACGCGGATCTCGCCTTCGACACCGCCGATCGCCTGCTGGAGCAGCATGGCGAACTGCGGGTCGGGCGTGTCGACTTTGACCGGGTACTGGAGTTTGGAAGAATGACGAAACATCGATTATTCCTAGTTCAGGGGTTGGGTGTTTGTGCTACCGAACGGGCTGGCAGAACGAACCTGTATCAGGCGCGTTCTTTCATCCATTCCTTGTGACGGGCTTCGTCGGCCACACCGGCACGTAGCTTCTCGGCGAGCTGACCGTCGACGTCGTTACGCTCAGCCGCGCTGCGATAAGCCGATTCGGTTTCCACCTCGTTGGTCGCCATGGCGGTGAGAATCGCCGAATCCCCGATTAACGACGCGACCTTGACCTTGCCTTGGGTTAATAAGCTCTTGGGGCCACTGTCGGCAGGTACTTCGCCGCCCAAACCGGTGATATGGGGTGTGAGATCCGCGATATGACGTTCGTGATCCTTACGAAACTTCCGCAAGGCATCCTGCGCTTTCGTGTCTTCGAGTCGCTCAATCGCCGCGTCATAGGCGTCGATCGCGTCGTAGTCGAGTTTGACAAGGTTCTGGAGCAGATCCGTGAGATCGCTTTCATGTCCGACCGTGGTAACCATATTTATACCGTTGTGGCGAAATAGTGCCGCTTAACATGCGCGCACTGCCTGGGTAACGAAATACGGATTCTTACGGTCAGTAGACCGCCCCACCAAGCGTCTTCTTTGTAGGTGGCGCCTGCCAGCGCACCCTGAGTCGAGGTCCGCTATTGGCCCAGGCTGTGTAAAAACGCGTGAGCTGGTGTTCTCTAACCATCAGTCGCCTATGTCGGACGCTCGGGCGACCGTGGGTTAGCGCAATCAGAGCGTAGCGACCGAAGCTCATCACGCTAGACGCGTGTCAGGCGGCCTCAAGATCGGTGTTCAAGAGCACGAGCGCGCTCACGTCGCTATCGCCCGCATCAACGGCCCGATCCCGACGATTCGCATGACGCGTTTCAGGTTGTAGGCCAACACGTGCAAGCTCATTTCCGTTCGTACATGCTTGAGCGTACGCATCAGAAAGTGCGTCGATCCCATCCAGAACTTGAGCGTGCCGAAGGGATGTTCAACGGTCTGCCGCCGTATCCGCATCAAGTTCGGGTCCCGATCCAGGCGTTGCTGCATGGTCTCGAGCACCGATTCGTGCTCCCATCGCTTGACGCGGCGTTGTGCTGACGACGTACATTCGGCCTTGAGCGCACAGCCTTTGCATGCCGAGCTCCAGTAGCAGTGCAGCCTCTGGCCTTTCTCGACCGTAGTAAAACGCCAGATCAGGGTTTGACCGGCCGGGCAGCGATAGGTATCGCTGTCGGGCTCGTAGACGAAGTCGCGTTTGCCAAACTGGCCACGGGCCTGGCTGTTGGAGGTCTGGGGCTTGGGCACATGAACCTGGATGCCGGATGTCTCGCAGGCCACGATCTGTTCGCCGTTGAAGTAACCGCGGTCAGCGACTGCGGCCAAGGTTTCGGTCTGCATGACCGAACGGGCGCGATCCGCCATCGGCTGCAGTTGCGTACGGTCGTGGCCGACGTTGGTGACCTCGTGATCAACGATCAGATGATGCTCGGCATCAACCGCCGATTGGACGTTGTAGCCCACCATCCCCGAGCCCTTGCCGCTCGTCGCCATGGAGCGCGCGTCCGGATCGGTCAATGAGATCTGTTGGTCTGGCGCTTCATCCACGGCCTTCGCCATCACCTGCATGCGTTGCATTTCCGATCGCAGCGTGTCGATCTTGTCCCGAATCTTCGTCGTCCGAGGCTCGGCGATATCGCTCTGACGCTGACGATCGGCACTCTCGAGTTCTGACAGGTAGCGGGCGACACTGGCTTCGATCTGTTCGATGCGCCGCTTGACCTTGGCGCGGGTGAAGTTGCTGTCCCGGCTGTTCACGGCTTTGAACTTGCTGCCGTCGATGGCCACCAGCGCCTGCGAGAACAGGTCGAGACGGCGGCAGAGCATCACGAACTCACGGCATACGCGTTGAATTGCTGGACCATTGTTACGGCGGAAATCCGCGATCGTCTTGAAGTCCGGCGCCAGACGACCGGTCAACCACATGAGCTCGATGTTGCGCTGAGCCTCGCGTTCCAGCCGCCGGCTGGATTGCACCCGATTCAGATACCCGTAGATATAGATCTTGAGCAACGTGGCCGGGTGGTAGCCCGGCCGGCCGGTAGCCTGAGCGACGACGCGCTCGAAGCCGAGATCACCAAGGTCGAGGTTGTCGACAAAGACATCGACCACTCGGACTGGATTGTCCTCGGTGACGTAGTCGTCGAGGCTCGCCGGTAGTAGTGTGCTCTGGCAGCGATCCTCGCCTACAACGAAACGACTCATCCGGCACTCCGCTAACAGCTTATAAGGAGTTTAGCCGCGCAGCGGAGTTTTCACACAGCCTGGGCCGGTAGAAGACACTCGGCAACCCTAGGTTGGAGCGATGACGAGCCGCGGCCAACGCTCAAACTCGCCGACATCGGGCGCACAATCGAGCGTTACGACATACACGCGTCGTTCACGATCGAGCGTCGCCACGCACCCCTGCAAGAACTGCCCACGCGTGACCATGAACCAGTGCTCTCGGCCGGTGACATCCCGCTCGGCGAATTCATAGACCGGTAGCCGCACGGGTTTCGGGCCGAACTGATCCCAGACACCGCCTTGCAGATGCGTCAGATGCGCCCAGCCGCCTTTTGGGAGCTTTCCCGGTTCATCCGGGCGACGCCCCCAAGGCATGAGCACGATCTGGGCTCCGCGTCGCGCCGAGACGGGCAGACACGCACTGCGATGCTGGAACCGGCTCAGGCGCTCGGCCTGGCCGTGCAGATAGCGCACCGCCCAGCTCATCAGTAGTCGATCGATTCACGATGGCCACTGGGTCGCCAGCCCGGCGAGATGACGTTCGGCATATCGGTGCGGCGAACCAGCGGCGCCCGGTGCACGGCAAACGCGCCGAACTTCTCGTTAATGGCGTCCACTGTCGCGTTCAGACCGTCTGCGGCCGTGCTGTCCGTGGCGAACAGGTCACCTTGCTGCGCCGCCGGTCGTGGATCGAGGGCATTGATCTGCACCTGGAAGCCGCCTTGGCCACCCCAGCGCGTGTCGATAAAGCTCTTGGCCAGCGCGTAGATCGCGGCGCCATCGTCCGTCGCGGCCACCGTGCGGTACTTTGCGCCAATGCCACCGAGATCCGTGCGCAGACTGATCGCGAAGGTCTGGGCCTCGAGGTCGTTCTTGCGCAGTCGACGCCCGACCTTTTCGGCCATATGCATGTAGTACATCAGCAACAGCTCGCGATCGCGCGTGTCGGGCGCTATCACCTTGCCGTGACCGAGTGATTTCGCCGGCGCAGTTTCTTGCTGCACCGGCTCGGGATCGCGGCCCTGTGCCATCAGCCAGAGTCTGCGACCGGGATTGCCGAAGCGCTGGGCGACCGCGCTGATCGGGATGCGTTTCATGTCGCCACAACGCTCGACGCCGCGGGCTTTGAGAAATGCCCCGATGCCGTCACTGATACCGCACAGCTCGGTGATCGGCTCGTTGGCTAGCGTCGCCTCGGCATCCCAGGGTGGCACCACTGTCAGGCCGACTTTCTCGCGCTTGGCAGCCCACTTGGCTGTCGTCTTGTCGCCGCTGATGCCCACGGCACAGCGCAGCCCGGAGGCATCGAACACGGTCTGCTTGATCAGACGGCCGATCTGTTCGGGCGTGGTGTTGTAGTACGACTGGCAATGCGTCAGATCGAGGAAGGCCTCATCGACCGAGAAGATTTCTATATCGGGGGTGATGTCTTCGAGCGCAGCCATGATCGCGCTGGAGACTTCGGTGTAGCGGGCGGGTCGTGACGCGACCTGGATGAAGCCAGGGCAGAGCTGCTTGGCTTCCTTCACACGCATACCGGTTTTGACTCCGAAGGCCCTGGCCTCGTAGGACGACGTGATGATGCACGTGCCGCGCTCGCCGTTGGTCACGCCGATTGGACGGCCGCGCCATTCGGGGCGGTCCATCTGTTCTACGCTTGCGAAGAATGCCGCCATGTCGATTAAGGCGATGATGCGGGGCCAGCGTGTCATAAAGGGGTGCCGATAGGTGTATATTTATACAATAATCATGACGAGTAATGAGCCCGTCAACGATCGTCGCCCGAGTGCCCGTGCCTCGGTCATCAGACCCGTCTACGGATCGCGAAAACGCGCATAAAAAACCCGGCGCATGGGCCGGGTCTGCTGCTTTAAACAGGGTGGGTGGGGCTTATTCGCAGCCGCGAGCTAGTCCATCGGCATCGGCATCCGTGAAAACGCGCCAGTGGCGCCAGCCGCGCTCACACCAGAAGCCCCATTCGCGTGATTTCTCCGCGGTCAGGAACAGCGTCGTGACCGGACGGCCCTCATCGAGTTCGACGCGGTGCGGGTAGGCCGCTTCGCGGCGCACGACAATATCGCCAGCCGTTCGCCGGCGGCGCACAGTGGGGCCGGCGGGGTAGTCCAGATCAGCCGGGACATGCTCCCAATAACTGCCATCGAGCAGAACGGTGACCCAGCTCCAGGGATGGTCGTGCAGCGCGCGATCGTCATCGCTACGCAGAAAGCGATGCACGTAGGCGTTCTCGAGCGCACAATCCTGTGACTGCCAGAGGCGCTTGAGCCACGGTTCGCAGAAGGCGTCGAGCAGGCGAAACTTGCGCTGGGCGAACCAGCGCAGCATGTACGGGTTGTCCCGGTCGGGAACGTATTCATCCGGCGCGCGGTGGTCGATGTGCGATGACCGAGCCCAGGCCAAAATCTGCGACAGGGCGCTCGCCTCCAGCGTGCTGTCCTGTTCCAACAACGTGTCTAGCAATCCCTTGCGTCCTACTTGCGTGTAATCCTGATCTGCCAATCGCCGATGGGCTCGCCGCCGGCCGATGCGCCGTTGAGGTCGATCGTCGCGCTATCGGCATTGCTGCGCCGGGCGAGATCGATCAGCAGATGCGCGGCCATCGTCGTGTGTGCGCCCGTCGCACCGTACTCGTCGTCGCACATCTGAGAAAGCTGGCGAACCAGTTTGCCGAGCGCGGCATCATCCCAAGCGAGGTAGTTATCGGCAGCTTTTTCGGCTTCTGTGAGGATCAACTCAGCCATTGTTCGCTCCCGACGCGACGCGGCGCGCGACCACCATGCGGATTGTCTGGATGATGTCGCTCGCGGTCATCCACGGCGCGTTCAGGCCCAACTGGCGCAGGAACAGTGTTGCAATCCGGTAGGCGTCCTCTGGCGTCATGGGCACGGCACGCACCGGATGATCTTTCGCCCAGGTGCGCACGAACAGCTTATTGCCCTGATCCTCGATCGAGAATCCCTTGTCGTTGTTCGCACCGTGATTCTTGTATTCGCAGCTCGGGATCAGGCCGAGCAACACGCCGGCAACGACTGGCAACTCGTCACGCGTTAGCTGAACGCGCAGCTTGCTCTTCCAGTCGTACTGACGTGGGGCATTAGAGGTGGCGGAGTCCAATGCCACCGTGAAATCGTCGCCGCGCGTCGTGGTCGGCTCGAAGCACAGGGCAGCCTTGCCGCCATAGACGTGCATGGTGTATTCGAATTCGCGTGGCGCGCCGTCGCCGTTCTGCGCCGGCTGCGTGGCCGTCTGTTGTTGTTCCGGGGCGCGCGTGCCTCCGAAGTCCGGCCCCTCCTGCGGCGCGGGTCGCGGCGCGCTCTGCTGCTGCGGCGCATTCACCACGGGCGCTGCCGTCGCGCCCACCTCCTTGATCGCCTTTTCCACGAACGCGCGCGCGTTGCGGTCACTGTGCATGGTGGTGACGGCGGAGATGAGCTGGTTGCGGGGTTTGGCTTCTCGCAGGCTCTTGAACTGTTGTGCCGACAAGCGCGGCAGTTGGGCCTGCTCAAGCAGAGCATTGAACTCGCCAAGGTTTTGTGGGGCAGCTGTGGTCATTTTCTTGTCCGTCCTGATCGGTGTTGCGTTATAGGTTCAATTCTCCGGGTTTCGGGGAATCCGCAACCCCTTCGAGCCTCGGCTCAATGCCACAAATAGAGCCAGAAGCGTTGCCAATCCAGTCGTGTGATATACGGCGTACTTATGCCGTTTTCGGCTGCGATCAGGCGGAAGATGCTGATGGTTGCCAGACCCGTCACTGCGACGAGTGCCGTAAATGCGGCTAACGCATAGGCCAAGCCCGCCATCCCGGCGTAGCCGTAGCCCGTAGCCGAGGTGGCGAACAACGCGAGGAACAGACCGCCATGCTTGATTCGCTGGCTGTCGAGATAGAGGCCAAGCCCCCAAACGAAAGCGCCAAGCACAATGGCGGATCGGATCAGCACGGGGAATAGATGGTCAGGCATAAAGACAGGCATAAAGAAAGGAAAAGCCCGGGCCGACGGTCGACGCGGCCCAGGCCTAATGCTCAGAACTACACAGCGCGCAGCGCGTCGAACACCGAGTCATGCAGGAGGTTCGTGTCGTAGTCGAGCACACGGCGATACTTCAGCCATAAGTCTGTTTGGGTTGAGCCGCGAATCGTGCCGAGTATGACCTTCACGTCGCCATACATAAGAGCGATTGTGCCCAGCCAGGTACGACTGAAAAGCGATGCCTTGTACTTGATCAAATCCATCCGAACGCATCGATACTCATTATCTGCATCGAGCATGGCTTGGTAGTCGCTCTCCGGGCCTGTGGGCATACCCGCACAGCGCCATAGCGCGCCCATTTCCTCGCTGCTGACTTTCTGTAGCACCCAAGGCTGTCGACCGTCTTGCATCCGTCGCTGGCCCATTATTGGGATGACCGACCCGTAAGCGTCGTCGAGACCTGCGATTGCCAGCTCAGCATCGTTCAGATCCTTCTTGCTGAACTGCGCGATTCGTCGGGTAAATTGTTCCACGGCTCTCATTTGGGCGGGGCTGTAGTCTTCCAAGTGGTCTTCCTCTGGCATGTTGGTATGAGCGCCTTTGAGTCGGCGCTAGGGGTTAAACGGCAGGTCATCCGCCACGCTTGAGAAAGCGGTACGGTGTTTCGAAAGCCATTGTCCACATGCCTAAAAATCCGCAAGTGCCCAATTAGCGGACTTTTTATCGACCATCTCGACCTACCAGCGCGCGCTCGGCCAGTAGCGTGCGGATGGGGCGCTAGATACGGCGTCTGTTCACCGTCGACTATGGCCCTGACGCTGTGCCGAGTGCCGGTAACGCCCTTATGCAGAAAGGCTGAAGCGTCACAGGCCCGTGCTCGCGTAATGTGTTTCCACGCGTTCGAGCACTGCTTCGCGGAAGGAGTTGTAATAGCGCCGCTCAACATTTGAACGCGCATCTCGAACCGCGTCCTGGAGAGGCCATAGCGTTTCGAATGTGAATTCTCGCGCGAGCACTTTCTTCTCGGAACGCCGCTTCCTATAGGTCCGTGACCAAACGCCCAGAGTGATCAGCAACGCCAGCGCGATAAGTAATCCACCAGCCAACGCATCGCTGAGATCGAAGACGTTTTCTAATGGCACAATCACCAGCAAGAGACACACAAATGCCGCGATCGGGGTGACGGGATAGGTCAGCCAAGAGGTCAGCTCGGTGTTTTTCTTCTCCATCTCAGCATTCTCGTATGCATTCAGCGCCTTTTGCTGGTCGCGCGAGGCCGCGTCGCATTCGGATACACACCCTAGAAACCCTTCGTTGGCACTCAAGGACAGTGCTTTCGTCGCATGGTTGTATTGCCCGATCCTTGATCCACCGTGATGAATTTCCGTAACGAGATGGCCGGTTCGGGCCTCATTGTCGAACTCCGTAAACCACTCGAACTCTTCTTGATCAACCAAGAATCCCTCGGTCACCTGTCGCCGCGTTGTTACTTCGCCGAAGTAGCTTGTGCGCGTCGGCGCGATACTGCCGTGTACCTGCCCGACCGCATTGGTCATGACGTATCCGCCGCCCCCAACTGTCTGAGATTCGGCCGGGGTGGTATGGACAATTTCTCTTTTGTCCACTGAGGCAATTCGGCCGGTATGAAATTTCAGCTCGTGGCTATGGCCATTGGCTTCAACAGTAACGTTCGCTGGATTTGAAAATTCCTTCGACAAAACAACCCCCAAATTTTGTTATTAGTCCTTGCTTACCTGCACCCCAGGGGAGTGCCGGTAGAGTTTTCTGAGATGGAATATGGACGTTACCGCTCCGGCTTCTCAGATAGAAGTCGTTGAAGCGTCGAAATCTGCTCTTTGCGTTCCTCGGCGATGCCACGCGCCTCGCTCAACGCTTGCTGTAGCGAGGATTGCTCAGATCGCGCGTTGGCCAACTCCGCTTCGAGCGACTGCACCTGCGTCTTATGCTCCTGCGCTTCTGCCGCGGCGCCACGATGAGCTTCGTCGCGCTGCGCCTTCGCCATAGCGCATTCGTCGCTAAGGCGTTGGATATCTGACTTCAGAACACTCTCGCGCTCATTGGCTCGATGGAGTGCCTGGTCGGACGCAGACACGGCATCCCTTAGCTGCTTCTCGGCGGCGTCGTGCTTGGACTGGGCCGTGCGCAGTTCCTGGCGGGCGTCATCAACCTGTTTCGCCCACGCCTTTTGCTGGGAATCAGACCGTTCGATCTCACGATCCCAGCCGGCTTGGCATCGTGCGCGCTCGTTCTCCGATGCGGCGAGCTGGCGTTCGTGTTCCGCGACGAGCTGCTTGCGCTGTTCCGCAGCACGGGCACGTTCGTCGCTGAGTTGTTCGTCCAGACTCTGAGCGCGTTGCTCGGCCGCGTTGTGGGCCTGCTGGCTGTCATCCAGTGCCTCGCCGAGCCGTTGACCCTCCGCCTCGGCGGTCTCTGCGCGTTCCTGGAGATGGCCAACCTGGTCGTCGAGTACGCTGATTCGCTCGCGCGCCTGCTTGAGCTCGAGCTTGAGTGCTTTCTCTCGCTCCTGCATGTCAGCCTTCTGCCGCTCGAGTTCCTCATTCGCGTATCCGCGGGCTTCCTCATAGAAGCGATGTGCCGCATCGACGACGACTCGGGGCAGTCCCTCGGGTAGTCCGCTACCCATTTGGTCAGCCAGTCCCTGCCAAGCGGACTTCATATGCCGGGTCAGCGTTTGCTGTGATGCGGTCGTTCCCAGTTCGACACGCACCTTGGCCATCGACGGATATTCGCCACGCGCAAGGATCGCGCGCAGCGCGTCGTGAAGCGACTCAGGGCTGAGTTCGGTTGTTGTGGCCATCAGTAGGTCACCGGGTTGTAGCCGGGGCAGGTACAGCCCGGCAGCGCGAGCGCGCCGATCGCCAGTTCGTCGGTCTCGGCGCGAATGGGGTAGAAGCCAGTAAATGCCCAACCATCGTGGCCCAGCCCGTCATACCAGCCCGCCGTGTCGCGGTAGATGACCGGGCGGCTACGCAATCCGCCGAGCTGGGAAGCGATGTAAGCGACGACGGCTGCCGCGTCGTTGGTGACGCTACGGCCGCGATCGAGATCTGTGACGACAACGATCTCGAACTGATCGACGTGTACGACGCGCCAGGTAAATGACGACATGAGGTGAACGGTTTGCATGGCCGCGATCTCAGGTAGATACGGCTCGATTATACCGTATTGTTACGCAATACGCGAGACGTAACAAACAGTACGATAAAAGCATTAACCCAACACAACTGTACTTGTGTTGCGAAAGGGCTGGTTAAGGCCGCTATACGGCGAGGGCGCACGGCCTGCGTAGTCCGCTACAGGAAGCCGATTCTAAGGCTGCGCTTCATCGCCTAAGGCGGGCTTCCGCAGTATTCCTCCGGTTGTGCCGCGTTGTCGCGTGTTGTGGTAAAATACCTACATGCCGCAGAGAGCGGCTGCATAGCAGCATGGAGGTAGCTATGACGAGTGACAGCGTGAGGATATCGCGCGATATCGTTTCCGCAGCACGACGGGAAGCACAGCTGGTGCAACGTCCGTTACAGGCGCAACTTGAGCATTGGGCGCGTATTGGACGTGCCATCGAGGGTGAGGCCAGCTTCAGGAAGGACCAGGTCGATCGAGCGCTGCGGGGCCAACTCAACCCAGACGAACTCGGCCGGTATGAACGCGCAGTCTACGACGCAGAGCATGAAGCACTCATGATGCGAGCCAATGAAGACGAAAAAGTGTGGTTCAAACAGCTTGAGAAGCGTCTAGCTAACGCAGGAATTCACACTGATGGAATTGGAACCTGAAGCAGAAAGCAGGCCAACACTACACCTGATCGTCGGCCCCAACGGGGCAGGTAAATCGACACTTTACGAAAAGCGCGTTGCCCCGGCGACGAACGCTCCATTCGTAAATGCTGACGTAATTCAGCAACAAGCAGCAGCGGCCGGGGAGGCGCTCGACGCCTACGAGGCTGCACGGCGCGCTCAGGGTCTGCGATTGCAGCTCATGGCCGAGCGACGCTCATTCATAACCGAAACGGTTTTCTCCCACCCGAGCAAGCTTGAGCTTATTCAGCACGCGAAAGCATCGGGGTATCGTGTCGTGCTCTACCACGTGAATGTCGAGACCGCAGATATCTGCGTTGAGCGCGTGCGTATTCGTGTCGCATTGGGCGGTCACGACGTGCCCGAAGAGAAGATTCGACAACGCTACGAGCGAAATCAGCGTTATATCGCTGACGCCGCACGCCTGTGCGACGTGGCTTTGATCTACGACAGCTCCAAAGCATTCCAACCACAGCGTTGGGTTCTCACGCTTCGCGACGGTGCTGTCGATGCAGTCGGCTCGGATCTACCTCCGTGGGTTCAGCGAATCTACGAGGTTTGAGCCCGCACGATGGGGCCAACCAAAGGTGTGAGTGACAACTTGGCCAGTAAGGTGAGGCTTTGGGATAGTCGGCGTTATGATGCAAACGAGCACGATCGGGGCGTAAATTCCGAAAGGCAGTTAGCGGCCAGAAGCAGACATTGCTGGCGAATCAAATTAATACTCCAAGAAAGTTCTTTTGCTATGCAGCATTCAGAGACGATTAGCCCCTAATTCGCACAATACTTATGCGCCTTCGCGTGTAGTCACGAAAGTATTTGTTCTCCTTTTACGATCATTTCATCTATCGACAACGACGCTTCCGCTCGCCCTTCGTGACGATTGGGGTCACGAAGGCTGGTTAAGAGTTCGGCCAGCGACTTGCCGATTTGAGCGGCGTGAGCCCGACTCCACCATGGATTTATAGCCTCTGCTATATCCTCCTCAAGAAATCCACCGTCCGATATCGCGAATAAAAGCGCGGCTAGATGGGGTAGACCCAACAGTCGTGTCACCGGCCGCCATCTGAGTCAAAGCAAAGCCAGTCGAACGTTCATATCAAGCTCGAACCGCCCATACGAATTAACGTGCTCCCATATCAAAGGCGTCAGTGCCTCGTAGTCTCGCGGCGTGAATCGTCCCTGCCAGTGCGGTTGAGCCAACACTTTTGGATCATCAGGGTATTGACGCAGACCGTGCAGTTCTGGATCAGATGGAGCGCAAGCATGCTGACCTCGTGATCTTCGCGGCGATTGCTGGCCATGTCGCCGCGACGTGCGAAGAACACTCGTTTCGGCCAGCTTGTTGCCGACAAAGCGCACACGGGTATAAAACGACGTCATCGCGTCTTCCACCCACTGCCGAGTCCCTTGCGCGTTGCTCCCCGGGCGGCGCGCATGTCGCGCATGATGCGGGCGAAATCCACGTCAATAGTGGACGTATCGACGTTGATGCCGAACTGCGAAGTGTTTTTGATCGCATCCACAGCGCGTGCCGACTGGATTAGGGTTTTGATGAGGATGCAGCTGAAATTCACGCAGGTGCCGCCGATGGCGTCGTGCGAATCATGAACAGGCTCTGAGCTAAAGTGATTTGTGCAAAGGCTCGAAGATATTCGCCTGGTTGGTTTCCCAATCCGCCTGATTGTCGAGTGTGGCGAGCGGCTGGATCATGTCGGTATCGAATGCCTTCTGGGCGGTGTCTTCGGCCACGCGCTGTCGCCAGTTGGCATTTGGTAGCGCCCCGCGCGCGACGGCGGCCAAGCTCGCGCCGCCGGAAGCGAGCTGGGCTTCGGCCTTGTCGGGATCGTCCAGCTCGCCGTTGGCGATTACCGCAACACACCGGCACCGTGTGCAGCTACGCCTGAAGGACGCTCGACTCGCCGGCCGCGTGGGCGGGCGACGACCCGAGCTCACTCGCCAGCAACAACAGGAAATCATTAGCTTGGTCGCCGAATCAGCTTATATCGACTCGCTCGCCCTGCTGGTGCGCCTCTACGAACCAGAGCCACTGGTCCACGCCGCGTGTTATTTCGGTCAAAATATCCGAACTGACGGCATCCTCGAGTTCGTCCATTTCGTCGATGCCGAGCCGCGCAGTGCGGGCGAATGCGGCAATCGCCGTGGACAATGCATCGACATGCTCATCGCTCGTTTCCAGGACCAATGGGTAGACGTCCAGAGCGGAGCGCTCGGCCACGACGCGGGCCGTGCCTTCGGCGATGCCGCCCAACTGCGCGATGCGCTCGGCAATAAGGTCGACGTAGTCTTCGACCGAGTCGTTGATCTCGTCAAAAAGCTTGTGGAGCGCGATAAAGTTCGCGCCCTTCAGGGGGTCAACTCACGAAACGGAAAAAATCGTACGCTAAGCCTCGCGAGGCGTCCGAAGCGGTCGGAATCTGCCACGCTCGACCCGTTTATCCTGCTGCCAGATATAGTCTCCGGTCAGATTGATGTGCTCCCAGCCCAACGGTGACAGGTGCGACAGCAGCGTGTCGTCGATTTCTTGCCCGGATTCGCGCAGTGCTTCAACGGCTCGCTCTATATAGACCGTGTTCCAGAGAATGATGGCGCTCACCACGAGATTGAGTCCGCTGGCGCGGTAGCGCTGGTTTTCGTAGCTGCGATCGCGAATTTCACCCAGGCGATTCAAGAAGACGGCGCGGGCCAATGCGTTCTTGGCCTCGCCCTTATTCAAACCCACCTGCACGCGACGGCGCAGCTCGACGTTTTGCATCCAGTCGAGTGCGAACAAGGTGCGCTCGATGCGGCCCAGCTCGCGCAATGCCACAGCTAGCCCGTTCTGGCGCGGATAGCTGCCGAGTTTTCGGAGCATCAAAGATGCCGTTACCGTGCCTTGCTTTATCGACGCGGCCAGGCGCAGGATCTCGTCCCAATGTGTTCGGATGTGTTTGACGTTAACGCGTCCGCCGATCATGCCCGCGAGCGTTGGATATTGCTTGGCGTCGCCGTGAATATACAGCCGCCGGTCGGCCAGATCGCGAATACGCGGCGCGAAGCGATATCCAAGCAACTGCATCAACGCAAACACATGGTCGGTAAAGCCGGCCGTGTCCGTATAGTGCTCTTCGATTCGCAGGTCCGACTCGTGATACAGCAGGCCGTCCAATACATGGGTGGCATCCCGCACCGTGGCATTGATGACCTTGGTATGGAACGGCGCGTACTGATCGGAGATATGCGTGTAGAACTGCACGCCCGGCTCCTGGCCATACTTCAGGTTCACATGACCAGCAAACTGACCTCGGCCACCGGCTTTGAAATTCTGGCCGTCCGAGGATGACGTGGTGCCTTCGCCCCAGTAGACCGCGAACGGCTGGCGGAACTGGGCGTTGACCAGCTCGGCCAGCCCCGCTGAATAGGTCTCATCGCGGATGTGCCAGGCCTGGAGCCAAGTCAACTTGGCGTAGGTGGTGCCGGGACAAGATTCAGCCATCTTGGACAGGCCCAGGTTGATCGCATCGGCCAGAATCGTGGTGAGTAGTAGTTGCCGATCGCTCGCGATCGCGGTGCTTTTGAGATGCTTAAAGTGCTGCGTAAAGCCGGTCCAGTCATCGACTTCCAGCAGGAGTTCGGTGATCTTGAGGCGTGGCAACCGGCTATAGACCTGCTGCATCAACGCATCGACACTGTCGGGTACGGCGTTATCCAGCGGCGTGATTTTGAGGCGACCGGCGGACGTAATACCCGCCTCCGGTAACGCATCGGCGGCCGCCAGGCGTTCAACGGTGGCAAGCTCGTGCTCCAAAAGCGCCAACCGCGATTCCAGATAAATATCGCAATCGGTTTCAACAGCCAACCCGAGATTCTGGTGCGCACGCTGATCGGCGAAGCGTGTCGGCGGCAGTAGATAGTCCTCAAAGTCCTTGAATTGGCGCGAGTCCTGAACCCAGATATCGCCCGAGCGTAAAGCGTTCTTGAGCTCGGATAATACGCACAACTCATAGAAGCGACGATCGATCCCACCCGTTGTAAACACCAGGCTTTCCCAGCGCTTGCGTACGAAGCGGGTCGGCGCGACGTCCGGCACTTTCCGTGCTTGGCGCTGGTTCATGTCTTTCAACAATTCGATACCGGCGAGTAGATTACGCGCCGCCGGCGCGGCCTTCATATCCAGTGCTTCCAATAACGCCGGCGTATAGCGTCGGAGGGAATTGAAGCCGCTACCGATCAAGGCGAGGTAGTCGAAATCTTCCGACTGCGCCAGTTTCTCCGCTTCGGCGATGCTGTCGCTGAACGCCTGCCATGGCATGATCGCCTCAATCGCGGCGAATGGGTCGCTGCCGGCCTGTTTGGCATCGAGCAGAGCGCGCCCAACACGCGAGTACAGACGCACCTTATTATTGATGTCTTTGCCGGAGCGCTGGAATTGTTCCGCGTGCTTGCGCTTGGCCTTGTTAAACAGCGATCCTATGAAACGATCGTGCAGATCGATGATCTCGTCGATCAGCGTGGCGCGGGTGTCGAGGATGATCGCCACCAGCGTCGCATAGCGACGGGTCGGTTCCAGATCGCGCAAGTGCTGTGCGGTCATCTGCCCGCCTTCGCGGGCCAGTTTCAACAGACGGTTCTGGTGGATGGCGTGTTCCAGCCCGGCCGGGATGTCGAGATCGCGTACGGTCTGCAATCGTTCGAGGTGGATCAGAATATGTTTGGGTCTCGGCGGGCCAGGCGACTGGCGCAGCCAAACCAGGACACTGCTCGACCTCTCCTTGCGAATCGCCAGAAGCTGCTCAAAGGCGCGGCGATGGTGATCCGTTAATGATTCGGTCAGCGCCTCATACACGAGCCGGGTACCGCGCGTGAGCGCTTCGCTGCACACGCGCTCAAGGACATCGAGCGGCGGCAGGATGATGCGTTGTTGTCGTAGCATCTCGACCAGCGCTTCAGCCAGAACGATGCCTCGGTCTGTTTGTTGAGCGAGATCAGCGATCGGATCAATGAGACGCCGATAATCGACGAGGCTGAACGGCGACAGGTTCAACCACGCCCGCAATTCCGCCAAGTGCTCACGTCGTGTTTCAGGCCGCTGGGCATACTGCGACCAAATGTCGGGCTCGATATCCAACTGTTGGCCGATAAGGGTCAGCAAAGACGCAGGCGGTGCGGCATCGGTCGGCAGCGCGATGCCGGGATAGCGCAGGTAACACAATTGCACCGCGAAACCGAAACGATTGTGTTGGCCACGCCGCTGTCGGATCACCGACAGGTCGGGCTCGGAGAACGCGTAGTGTCGGATGAGTTCGTCGTCCGTCGCCGGGAAGGCGAGTAGGCTGGCGCGTTCGGCGGCAGTCAATAGGCGGCGACGGGGCATCGTCAGGCATCCGTCTTCAGGTATTGATAGAGCGTTTCACGACTGATACCAAAATCCCGAGCCAGCTTGGCTTTTTGCTCGCCATTCGCGACGCGCTGCCGAAGCTCAGCAATCCTGTTGGATGAGAGGGCTTTCTTGCGCCCCCGATACGCTCCACGCTTTTTAGCCAAGGCGATGCCTTCGCGTTGACGCTCGCCAATCAACGCGCGCTCGAACTCGGCGAATGCACCCATGACGGACAGCATAAGATTGGCCATCGGCGACGCCTCGCCGGTGAAGGTCAGATTCTCTTTGACGAACTCGATGCATACGCCGCGTTCAGTCAGCGCATGGACCAGACGGCGTAAATCGTCGAGATTCCGGGCCAGGCGGTCCATGCTATGAACGACGACGGTATCGCCCTCCCGGACAAAAGCGATCAGCCGATCCAACTCGGGCCGGTGGGTATCCTTACCCGATGCCTTATCTGTGAATACCCGATCCACCGCAACCTGCTCAAGCTGGCGATCGGGATTCTGATCGAGGCTGCTAACTCGGATATAACCAATGCGGTGACCGTCCAAAATGCCTTCCCGAGCCAAAGTGTCAGAATGAACTCTATGACCCTTGGTAACGTGCGTCAATGATTATTAAATTTGACCCTATTCTGACAGTTTTACAATCCGACCCCTGACGTCCGGATAGGGTGTGCTTTACCTTGACGCACTAGCGCAAGGTATTGCGTTCCCAGTAGTCGAGAGGCGTAGCGTTAGGTACGGATTCAAGCTCGGCCAAGTCCAAAATCCGGGCACAAAAGTTAGGTGTGCCCGGGTGATCGCTTATATAGTGCATTCTGCACATTACTTGTTGGGCTGCTTGGTCATGCGCAGATAGGGCTTGAGTTCGTTCCAGCCGGCGGGGAAGAGTTTTTCGGCCTCCTCGTTGGACAGCGCGGGCGATACGATCACGTCGTCGCCGTCCTGCCAGTTCGCCGGCGTGGTCACCTTGTAATTGTCGGTCAGCTGCAGCGAGTCGATCACACGCAGGATCTCATCGAAGTTGCGCCCGGCGCTCTTCGGATAAGTCAGCGTCATGCGGATCTTCTTGTTCGGATCGATGATGAACACTGAGCGCACGGTGGACGTGTCCCCGGCGTTGGGGTGGATCATGCCGTAGAGTTCGGCGACCTTGCGATCCGCATCACCGATAATCGGGAAATTCACGGCGCAGCCCTGGGTTTCCTCGATATCGCTCGACCAAAGCTTGTGATCCTCCACCGAGTCCACCGATACCACGATGGCTTTAGTGTCGCGCTTGGCGAACTGTTCCTTGAGGCCGCCGACCGCGCCCAGCTCGGTGGTGCAGACCGGCGTGAAATCCGCCGGATGCGACATCAACATGCCCCAGCCGTCGCCGAGCCATTTGTGGAAATTGATCTGGCCTTCTGTAGTATCCGCCGTGAAGTCGGGGGCGGTATCGCCTAGACGTAAACTCATGATGTCACTCCTATGTTCTGAGATTGAAAATTCGATAATGACGACTCTGCTTGCGCGTCACATAACTACCTCCTGAGATAGCGATAAGTATCATCAGGCACGCACGCGGTAATACCGCATCATGCCGTTGTCCTCGTGCTCCATGTTGTGGCAGTGATACAAATAAAGCCCCTCGAAGTCGGCGAAGGTCAACGCGATGCGTACGCGTTCGCCCGGGAGGACGAGTACCGTGTCGTGTAGCCCGGAATCGACCAGTCCGGCCGCCAGACCGCTCCAGCCCCGGCCGCCGCCGATTTGCTCTCGCCCGACGACCGCAAACTGCAGCCCGTGCACGTGCATGGGATGCGGCATCATGGAGTCGTTGACAAACTCCCAGACCTCGGTGCTTCCCAAGTGCACGATTTCGTCGTCGGCCACGGTGGCACCTTCGAATTGGCGGCCGTTGATGGCGAAGCCACGCATCATCACCATGCTCAGTTTGAACCGGCGTACCGGGGCGTCGCGCTCGACCGGCGGCGCCTGCAAATCCTCGGCGAGACGTTTGGGCAGTCGTTCGTTGCCGCGTTCGCGCCGCGTTACACGCAGGGGGAGTATGTCGAAGCGGGCGCCGGCTGGCAGTTCCGAGCCACCCATCATGTTTCCCATCCTGCCGCCCCTACGACTACCTCTCTTGCAACCGTCGCCCATGCCGTCACCCATCATCCCGGCTTGGTAGCTGTCGCTGAGCAGGTGCAATTCATCGCCGGGCTCGTTGGCGGACAAATCCACCCACAGATCGATACGTTGGGCCGGCGCCAGGGTAACGAACGGGTATTGACGCGGCGCACCCAGCAGGCCGCCGTCGGTACCGAGCACGGTCATGGGGCGGCCGTCGCTCCACGCCAGTTTGTAGATACGCGAATTGGAGCCGTTGAGTATGCGTAGACGGTACGGTCGGGTGGCGACTTCGCGTGCCGTATCCGGTTGTCCGTTGACCAGGATGCGGTCGCCGAGGAAGCCGCGCATGCGGGTCATCATGGTGCCCATGCCGCTGTCGAGATAGGTCAACTCGTTGTCGCCGGCGAAACTGCGGTCCTGGATGACCAGGAACATTTCCCGCTCCCCGGCCGGCAGGCCGAGCGCGCGTTCAGCCTCGTCCTCGATGACCAGCGGCCCGGCCAGCCCGGCATAGGATTGAAAGCCGACTCGGCCACCATTAGGGCCGTGTGGATGCGGGTGGTACCAATACAGCCCAGCGCGATCGACGACATCGAAGGCGACAGTCATCGCCTCGCCGGGCTTGATCGGCAGCCGCGGCTGGCCATCCACATCCGACGGCACGTGCAGGCCGTGCCAATGCACGGTGGTGTCCTCCGGCAGGCCGTTCTCCAGCCGGGCGTGGAAACGCTGGCCGCGGCGCAGCCGGATCAACGGGCCGGTGTAGCTGCCGCCCACCGGGGTGATGGTATCCGCGGGACCGTTGCGCAGCTCGGCCGTATAGCGCCAGACCTCGCTGGGCGTCCCGGGGAGAATGGGCGCCGTGTGCGGCTGCGCACGCAGCCGGATGTCGACGTCGAACGGGCCGTTTTCGAGGCCGTAATGAGCCGCGCCATCGCGATTTGTACCTGCGACTGCTGTGTCGTGATATGCCGTCAATAGGGCTGTGGGCGCCAAAACGGTGATACCCGCGAGGCCGCCCACGGACCGCAACAGCATGCGGCGTTTCAGGTCGATCGTCGTCATAGGAGATTCGCTCTTGAGCCGGGCTCGCTTTCAGTGATTCAGGGGAATGATGGGCCCATCGGATCCTGGAGTTGCTCAACTACGCAGGTATTTGATCAGCGCCACGATGGCTAGCACCAGCACGACAAGGACAAGGAGTACGAACAATAGCCAGGCGATCATCATCGGGCCGCCCATCATCCCGCATTGCATCATCGATCCGTTCATCAGATCGCCGTCGCCCATGCGGCCCGGGCCGGTCTGACCCGCGGCAGGGGCGATCCCCACGAGGACGCCCAGCACGCTCAACAGCAATGCTACGAACAGTTTCATGGTGTTTTCCATGCTTTTGGCCGGTAGGAATTTAGGTATCGTGCGGTACTTGTCGTTCAAAATTACTCCAGCATGCCCGGCCAGCGGTGGGGATTCAGGCAGCCCGAGCCGGAACTCAACGATCCGGCCGATACGCTCACTCGCGGTATTGTGCATGTGCCCACATCAGTAATGCAGCGCCGGTTGTGATCCAGACATCGGCCAGGTTGAATGCCGGCCAGTGGTACTGTGCGTAATGGAAATCGAGAAAGTCGACGACATGGCCGCGTAGCAGGCGATCCGTCAAGTTACCCAGCGCACCGCCTAAAATCGCACTGAGCGCGATCGCTTGACCTTGCGAAGTCACCCCGCGCCACAGCCAGCCCAGCAGCGAGGCTGATATAACAACGGCGACACCGATCAGGAATGCCCGCTGCCACCCACCGGCATCGGCCAGAAAGCTGAATGCGGCACCCGTATTGTGACGGTGTGTCCAGCTAAAAAATTCTGTGACGGCTCTGCGCTCGCCATAGTCAACATAGGTGCTGGCCGCGTACTTGGCTGCTTGATCTACGAGCAGAAGCGCAAGAGACAACCCCAACCAACGCAGTTTGTCGGCCGGGCTAGCACTTTTCAGCGTGCCTATCGACCCCGTAGACACGAACTGTGCCTCCTGCCCGAATCGCGCTTAAATATCGTCACGTCAAAGTGCTTCTGAGGGCGATGATGCCTGAAGTTCGTCTCGCGTTTGGCGCGCGTCCTTCAGGATGCGGACACCGCCGCGTAGGACGATAAAACCAACGACCAGACCGATAATGAGATCGGGGTAACGCGTGTCGAAGTAATAGACAAGCGCGCCGCCGATGATGACGCCGACATTGGCGATCACATCGTTGGCCGAAAATATCCAGCTCGCGCGCATATGCACATCGCCTTGTCGGTGGCGTGCGATGATAAGCAAACAGGCCGTATTGGCGACGAGTGCAGCCACGCCCATCAGCACCATGTAGCTGGGCTCGGGATTGCTGCCCATCAGGGTTCGCCGAACCACCTCACCCACGGCGAACAACGCGAGCAATATTTGCACGACGCCGCCAATGGAAGCGGCGCGCGCCTTGTGCTGAGCGGCGCGTCCGACCGCATACAGCCCGGCAGAATAAACCGCCGCATCGGCGAAGTTGTCGAGTGAATCGGCGATCAGTGCGGTCGAGCCGCCCAGCAAACCAATCGCGAATTCAGCCAGAAACATGACGCCGTTGATCGCCAACAGCCAGTAGAGCGCCTTTTGTTGAGCCTGGTCTTTGGCCTCGAATTCACAGCCGCAATCGGCCATCGCGTGTTACCCCAATGGTATGAACGGACCTTCCAATCAATGGGAGGATCGAACGTTTCTTATTGCGACGGAGACTGATGCGCTGTCTGGTCGCCAAGCGTATTTTTTCGTTCCTCGCGTGCCTCGCGCACGATGCCGATCGCCTCCTTGATAATATAGAGACCCAGTGCGGTGCCAATGACCAGATCAGGCGCGGCATTGTTCAGAACCAGCACCAGCACGCCGGACAGGATCACCGCCACATTGGCGATTACATCGACCCGGGTGAATAGCCAGGTCGCCCGCAGATGCACCTCGCTCTGGCGAAAACGCCCCAGCAACCGGAGAACGATGGTGTTGACGGCGAGCGACACAAAAGCGATCCCGATCATCCAAGAGCCCTCGGGTTCGCTGCCCATGACCGCACGCCATACGACGCCGGCCAGCACGGCTAAACCCAGCAGCAATAGTATCGACCCGCTCAATTGACCCGCAGAGGCCTTGAAGCGTGCACTGCGTGTCATGGCGACCAAGCCGATCGCATAGGCGCTGGCGTCCGCCAGCATATCCAACGAATCGGCGACCAGCCCCATAGACTGGGCGATAAGGCCGGCCGTGATGCCGACCACGAACATCGTGGCGTTGAGCGCCAGGGCGATCCGTAGAATTCGGCGCTCGTCCTCGTTGCTCGCTTCGACGTGACAGCCGCAATCGCTCATTTCATGTCCTCTTCTTCGCAAACATCGGCGCAGTCGAGTATCGACTGTGATTTCTGTATCATGATCCTAGAACCTCTAGCCACTAGAGGGTCAAGCGATCAGCGCGAAGAATTTCGTTTGCCTTTTCTCCCTACCCCAACGAGCACGCTCAGCGCGATCCCAATGAAAGCCAGCACTGGCTTATCCCGCCAGCGGACATAGGGCGTGCTCCCCGTGCGCGGTGTGACCTCTGCCGGCAAAACAGTCGGCTCGAATTGTGGCGCGCGCGCCAGCAGTTGACCGTTGTGATCGATTACCGCCGTGAGCCCGGTGTTGGTTGATCGTAAGAGCGGACGCCCAGTCTCAATGGCGCGCATTTGCGCAATTTGCAGATGTTGATGCGGCCCGAGAGAATCCCCGAACCAGGCGTCGTTACTCAGGTTGACCAACAACTGCGCGGCCGGGAGCAGGTCGGCGACTTCAGCGCCGAACGCCACATCAAAGCAAATCAATGCACCGATGGGCACGCCGGAGGCATATAGCAGTCGCGGTTGCTGGCCTGCACTGAAGTCTTTTAGCGGTGCGCCCAGGATATTGAGCCATGGACCGACCAGTCCGCGCAGTGGGACGTATTCACCGAAGGGCACCAGATGGCGCTTGTAATAGAAGCGACGCGGACGAGCCAAACTGACGGCGGCATTGTATGCCTGGCCTTGGTCGGTGCGTACGGGAATCCCGAGTATCAGGGTCGATCCGCGTGCGCCAAGGCGTGTTTGGAGTCGGTCTAAATATTCAGAGGCTTGATCGAACCACGCCGGCACGGCGGTTTCCGGCCAGACGATAAGGTCGGTTCCCGCGTAGGGTTGGGTAAGCGCTCGATAGCGCCCCAAGGTGAACGCGAGCGCCTCCGGCTTCCACTTCCTGTCTTGTTCCACATTCCCCTGCACGAGTGCGATGGACAGTGGCTTGGCTACCGGCTCGGTCCATTCACGATCAAGCAGTGATGCGCCGAGCAATAGCGCCACCAGTGCGCCGCTGGCGATGGCCAGGCGCCGCAAACTGAAACGAAGCGCCGTCCACGCCAGAGCCCCTGCCATCACGGCCACCACAAAGCTCACGCCCAGCACGCCAAAAACCGGCGCGATTGCGGCAAACGGTGTGCCGATCTGGCTGTAACCTAGAAAAAGCCAAGGAAAGCCGGTCAGGAACCAGAGCCGGGCCCATTCGCTCAATACCCATGCCGCCGGCAATCCAAGCCATAGTGCGAAACCACCCATCCGCGGGCATAAGGTGCGCACGAGAAATATCGCTGACCACGGGAACAAGGCCAACAACGCCACAAAGCCCACAGTGACGAGCATGGCAATCACAGGCCCGCTGCCATAGCGACTTATGCTGATAAACACCCAGGACACGCCTACGCCGAAGTAACCCAGACCGAAGAAATAGCTCGCCCAGAGCGCCTGGCGTTTCGGTAGACGGGCGGCCAGTAGGAATAGAACAGCCGGCGACAGCACGGCGAGCCAATACCAACCCAACGGCGCGAAAGCCAGCGGCAGGACGGCGCCAGCAAGCAACGCCAAGGCATACATCGCGCACATGCCCGAAAATACTGTCGCGTTGCGCGCCGACACATGGCTGATCGAGGCTTGCTTGTACACGCGATCTCCCTACGCTTGATTTGCCAGCGGGCGACAGAAACCGCACAGTAAATCCTCTAGTTGCTAGAGTTTCAAGCACGAGGTATTCATGACGCAATCCGATCTGCGTATTGGCGATCTGGCTCGACGCACAGGCGTGGGGGCGGCCACGATCCGTTACTATGGCGATATAGGTTTGCTGCCGGAAGCGGGCCGCAGTGAGGGTGGCCAGCGCCACTACGGCCCGCCACACGTCGAACGGCTTACGTTCATCAAGCGCTGCCGGGAAATGGGGTTCAGTCAAAACGATGTGCGCACGCTGCTGAAACAAGCGGATCAACGCGATGCTTCCTGTGAAGACGTGGCGCGGCTGGCGGGAAAGCATCTTGAATCCGTGCGGGGCAAGCTTGCGGCCCTGCACGCGCTGGAAGAATCACTGGAGGATATGCTCCATGCCTGCAACGGGGGTCGAATTGGGGATTGCCGCATTGTCGAGTGCTTGGCGAATCACGAGTAGCTATTATGCGCCGCGTGCTAGCGGCGCGGCTTAGCGTACGATTTTTTCCGTTTCGTGAGTTGACCCCTTCAGGTTCCAGTGGGCTTGTTTGCATTGGGTCTGGAGGTCAATACAGTCGGCGAGCCGTTGATTGAGCAAGTCCGCGACCTGAGCCCGGGTCGCCGGCGGCAGGTCATTCTTGGTGCGATAGAGCTTGGTGTTCGCGGGGGTGCGCTCGGAGGGTGTGGCACCACCCGTGCGTGTCGATGCCGCTGTTTTGGTCGTCATAACGTACTCCTTTTGATATAGACCATGAAGTTCTGGTTCAGGTAGAGCGCAAGCATGCTGATCTTGTGATCTTCCCGGCGATTGCTGGCCATGTCACCGCGTCGGGCGAAGCACACTCGGTTTCGGCCAGCTTGTCGCTGACACAGCCCACACCGGTATAGAACGATGACGACGACATCGAAACGCTTGGGCTTAGCCACGGGCGCCGCCGTCTTGAGCTCAATCTGATTCGTGCAAAGGCTCGAAGATATCCGCCTGATTGGCTTCCCAATCAGCCTGATTGTCGAGCGTGGCCAGCGGCGACAGCATGTCCGGATCGAAATCGTTCTGCTTGCGGCCCTCGGTCATGCGCCGGGGCCAGTCGGCGTTGACCAATGCCCCGCGCCCGACCGCGACCAGGCTGGCGCCGCCGGACACGAGTTGGTCTTCGGCCTTACCGCCGTCGTGTAGTTTGCCGTTGGCGATCACCGCGATGCCGCCGCCGTGTTCGGCGGCCAGTTCGGCCAAGCTCGGGCCGTCGTCGGAAAAAGCCGGATCGACCGCGCCGGCGCCGGTGACGTGGATATAACTCGCGCCGGCCTCGGCCATGGCACGAAAAATCACGGCGGCGTCGTCCGGACCGTCCCAGCGATAATTGATATCGGCGATCTTGGTCTGCGATAGACGCACGCCGACTGCGAAGTCGCGGCCCACCGCGTCGCGCACGCTTTGCACCACGCGCCGGACCATGCGCACGCGGTTGCCGATATCGCCGCCGTACTCGTCGTCGCGTTGGTTGTGATAAGCGGTGATGAACTCATCGAGCAGATAACCGTTGGCGCCGTGAATTTCCACGCCGTCGAAGCCGGTTTGCATCGCGCGCTGGGCCGCGGCCACGAAACCGTCGATCACCTCGATGATGCCGGTTTCGGTCAGCGCTTCGGGCACCGGATACGGCTCGCCGTTGCCGTGGTAGATCGGATTGGTTTCGCCATAGGGTGCAACCGCCGACGGCCCGACGTTCACGTCGGCATAGTCGTTGTACTGCGACTGCGCGCCGGCGTGCATGAGCTGCATGACGAACCGTGCGCCGGCGTCGTGGACCGCGTCGACCACCGGCTGCCAGGCCGCGGCGTGCGCCTCCGTGGCAATCCCCGGCTGGCGATAATAGCCGCGGCTGTAGGCCGTATCGGTGAACGTGCCTTCGGTAATCACCAGGCCGAAACCGCCGCGGGCATAGCGGCGGTAATACTCGACCATCTGCTCGGTCGGTCGGCCGTCGGGATGGGCGCTGGTGCGGGTCATCGGGGCCACCGTGGCGCGATTGTCCAGTGCCAGTGAATCGATGCGAATCGGCGAAAACAGGGTGGAGTAGTGTTCGCTTCCGGGTAGGGGCTGGGTTTGTGTCATGTTGATTTCTCTTGAGGAATTGCTCGACGAACTGCTTTTTCGTGCCTACTGGCGCGGCGGCTCGTTGGAGATCATCGTGCAGGCGCGGTATCGCGAGAACCGACGCGCTGACGGATCTGCTCGAGCAGCGCCTGCGCCGCGTCCGCCGAGGACGCCGGATTCTGGCCGGTAATCAGGTTGTTTTCGGTGACGACGTGCGACGCCCAGTCTTCGCCCTTGGAATAACGACCGCCGTTGTCCTTGAGCGAATCCTCGACCAAAAACGGCACCACGTCGGTCAGGCCCGCGCCTTGTTCCTCGCTGTTGGTGAACCCGGTCACGGATTTGCCTTTGACCAGTGGCGCGCCGTCGGCGTCTTTGGTTTTACGCAGCACGCCAGGAGCGTGGCAAACCAGGGCTAGCGGCAGGCCGGCGGCGTGGGTGGTTTCGATCAGGGCTATGGAATCGCTGTCCTCGGCCAGATCCCAGAGCGGGCCGTGGCCGCCGGGATAGAACACGCCGTCGAAATCGTCTTCGGCCACATCAGCCAGCTTGGCGGTGTCCGCCAGCGCGGCTTGCGCGTCGCCGTCTTGCTTGAAGCGACGGGTGGCCTCGGTCTGGGCGTCTTCGCTGTCGCTGGCCGGGTCGACCGGCGGCTGGCCGCCGGCCGGTGAAGCCAGCGCCACTTCGGCTCCGGCGTCGATGAAGACATAGTAGGGTGCGGCGAATTCCTCCAGCCAGAAGCCGGTGGGCTTGCCGGTATCGCCGAGTTGGTCGTGCGAGGTCAAAACCATGAGTATTTTCATAATATCCTCTCGGGTGAGTCGGGGGTTACACTCCGGCAGCTCGCGCGCGCCGGCCCATCATCAATCAGGTAAACAGAGATTTTCGATTGGAGGGCCGGCAAGCCGGATTGGCGATCACTAACCGGTGGTCGACGGGCGATGCTTGCCTTCGGCGAATTCCTCGACCATCTTGGCGTTGAACGCCGGGATATCGTCGGGGCTGCGGCTGGTGACCAGACCCTGGTCGACGACCACTTCTTCGTCCACCCAGTTCGCGCCGGCGTTTTTCAGATCGGTCTGCAGCGTGTGAAATGAGGTCATGCGCTTGCCGGCGACCTGCTGGGCGTCGATCAGCGTCCAGGGCGCATGGCAGATCGCGGCGACCGGCTTGCCGGCTTCAAAGAACGCGCGGACGAACGCCAGC